>NZ_JANFYP010000039.1:0-17451 GCF_024460535.1 Blautia sp. MSK.18.38
CTCACCCTTTCTTATCATAGAAGAATCCTATTTACAGAGATTTTTTCATAGTCTCTTTTTTTTACGCTTCACCAATGATGAAATTAACTGCTTTTTCTGCCTTGCTACTGGCTGATACGATAAACTTGTTGTCATTCTTCAAAACCTGTAACCAATTCTGAATATATGCTGTTGAATTCTTAAAGGTCTTAGGTGTTTCAATTCCTGTAACATTCATCAAGGTTGCACTTCCGATTTCTGCAACTAATTCCTCTTTTGAATAGGTTTCACTTCCAAAACTTGCAACAGCTCCTGTTTCCAGTCTATCAAGTCTGTTCTTATGTCCTGTGCTGTGTGTCAGTTCATGAAATGTGGTGCTGTAATATTCATTAACAAGGTTGTACTGTTCTTTCATCGGTACAACCACTTTATCTTGTAAAGGGCTGTAATATGCTTCATTACTTGCACATTCATTAAAGTCTATGTGTTCACGTTCAACATACATTGTGATGATCTTTTCAGCTTCTTCTATTGGTTCTACTTCTTTAAATGGTACTTCTAAAGGCTTTACACCTTCAACCTGTGAGATATGAAAGACATTGTAATATTTCAGTACAGGTATCTTTCTGACTTCCTTTTCTCCTGTCTCTTCGTTTGCTTCTTCTTTCTGGTATATCTTCCAGAATACAACGATTTCTGATTTTTCACCTTTGCGGACATGACCGCCAAGATCAGTCCATTGTTTAAATGAAGCATATTCACCAGAATGTTTAAGAAGCATTTGATTGATAATGCTATAAGGTTTCTTTGTAATTCTGTTGTATGCTCCTGATCTAACTCCTGTCCACGGTCTTTGCCATCTCCAAGGGATGTTTCCTTTTTCCAGTTCTGCAATGATTCTATCTGTAACCATTTCATATACGTTTATCTTTGTTGCCATTTGCATTACCTCCGTGTGATTTATTATGAGGTAATAGTACACTAAAATGTACTTAAAAGCAATGACAAAAGTACACAAAAATATACTAAAATATTTGTATACTATTGTGTACTGATATTCTGTTAATGTTAATTTTGAGGTGGGACATATTCTAATATATCACCTGGTTGACAATCGAGAATTTCACATAAATACATAATGGTATCAACAGATACATTTGTATCTTTATTTAATCTATTAATAATAGTAGGAGAGATATTATATTTTTCTCTTAGTTCTCTTTTTTTTACATTTTTTAATTCCATTAAATCTCTTAACTTCTGATAACTTATAGATCCTTGATATTGCTTTTCGCGTTCACCCATGACAAAAACCTCCTTATAAAGATATAGTACACGATTGTGTTTTTTATGTCAACAGATACAATTGAAAATCACATTGTACACTTTAGTATACTTTTGACAAAAAATAAAGTATACTTTTGTGTACAATGCCAATTGAAATTAAGTACATAATAGTGTACTATAATATCAACAACAAAACAACAGCAACACACAAGCAACCGGATAGCCGAAAGCTTCCAATACTTGAAACCATATACCTGTGAGACTTCGTAATTAAACAAGTCAATAGTCAGGAAGATGATTCAAGGGTTGCAACATAAGAGATCAATTCACAGGAGGATAAAACATATGTGTAGAACAATGAACGAACTTGAGAAGGTTGTAGCAGATTACAGAAGCCTTAAAGCACTGAAAGAGCAGTTAGAGGAAGAACTGAAAGCAGTAGAACGTGAGATCATCGGTTACATGGATACAAACGAAAAGGTTTCTGAAATTGGTAACAACTTCACAATAAAGCTTTCAACTTGTGAAAGAAAGACTCTTGACAACAAGAGACTTGAAGCAAAACTTGGTAGCCTTGCAGAGTATCAGAGAGTTAGCCAGTACCGCAGATTATACGTTAAATAAGGTGGTCACAGCCACTATAAACAGGGCTTTAAGCTGTGAGCGTTCCCACTCTTACAGGGTGGGAGGTAGTCAAAAGAATAGGAGGTTATACAGATATGTTGAATATCTTTAAGCACAAGAGTAGACAGAGCATTGATAAAAAGACATCTGCTGAGATCAAAGCAATTCAGAAAGACATACAGACAGCATCAGAGCAGTATGAAGCAACAAGACAGCAGTTATTGAAAAACCTTGCAACTATTAATTCAATCTTATAAATACATTCCCTTGCGGTAGGCGGTCAGACCGTAGAAAGGACAACACACAATGATGTATTCAGAGTTTATTGAACACAGCAATTTCACAGAACAGTATATCTCATATGCAGAGTATACAACCTATATTGAGCCAATCTACATGGCAGCAGAACAGATCCCAACAAAACAGGAGTTTATAACACTTCTGGAAGATACATTTAAAAGCCTTGTTAATCCTGTAATTGAGAAAGCTATGCATAGCTTATCACTTGAGGACAAGATTATGTATCTTGAATGTGGTTCTCAACAGGTGCAGGAGTATCTTGAAAGAATCGACTTTGAAGCCCGTAAACTTGCATATCAGTATTTAAAACTGATGGAAATCATCGTTTTCTTGTCCATTGTGATTGCTGTTGTGGCTGTGCTGACTTCCATCGTTCTCGTTCGGCGCGTAAAAAAACAAATCGCAGAAATGACCGATGTGCTGGTTGATGTGAAAAACGGAAATGGCAACCGGCGTATTCTGTCTGCAACAAATGAATTGACAGCACCTCTTGCCTATGAAATCAATGAGATTGGCTGGAAAATTACGCACTGGAACACAGCAGATCGCCGGAAGATATTTTGCTGGAACGAGAAGAAATGACCACCCGCCTGCACCTGATAGCAGCTCTGCCGGTGGCTCTGGCTCATGCCACTCCGACACAGGCCCGCCGTGTTCACGCCTACTACATTGCCGGTATCAAGCAGCCGGAAATCTCCCGGAGAGAGGGCGTCCACAGCAGCAAGGTCAGCGTTTCCATCCGTCGGGGTCTGCGGAATATGCGCCGCTGCTATGATGACCTTTTTCAAACAGAGTGAGGGCGTGCCTATGCAGACCATCAATCTCAAACAATATTATCCATTTTGCAAAGAGGACATTTTTGTGGAGGTGTCCGATGAGATCGTCGAAGCGTTTCTTCTGGATAAGAGAGCCGAGGCCGCCAGAGAACGCAAGATGTTCCGGTATAAGGCGTTTTACTCCCTCGATTGTAACGATGGAATCGAAAATGCTGCAATCGGCTGGGCGCAGCCATCGCCGGAGGATCATCTGATAGAAAAAGAAGAATTAGCCGAATACGAAGAACTGATACGGCGATTGTATGAAGCCATTTCTTCCCTGCCGCCTATGCAGGCTCGCCGTGTCCACGCCCGCTATATGCTGGGTATGAAAGTGAAAGATATTGCCGCAATGGAGGGTATCACACCATCACAGGCGGGAAAATCCATCCACGCTGCACTGCGGAGGCTGCGCCGGTACTTTGCGCGTCAGAAATGGACGGTCAATCTATAAGCGTTTCCAAAGAAAAGAGGTGCATGACATGAACGAAAAAATTACAGCCCAACCCCCAAAAGAAGAACGGCAGGAAGTCCTGAAGGAGATCCGGCAGCTTGAAAACCGCAAGAAGATTTTGGAGAACAAGCAACGAAACGAAGAACGCAGGGTTCGCACCCGCCGCCTGATTGAGCGCGGAGCCATTTTGGAGGGGATTTTCCCGCTGGCTTCCAGCCTTTCCGGCGCAGAGGTCAAAGCATTTCTGATTGCCCTGTCCTATCTTCCGGGGGCTGCGGAATTGACTGCAAACCTGCCAAAATCCGGGGATATGCCATAAGTCCCTTGTTTACAAGGGCGCACTTATACACCGTTGCCGGTGCTGTGCGCCCTGCCGGGGGCGTTGCGTACTTCGTCCGCGATGGGAAGCTACGCTCCCCAAACCCCTTGTGTGCTCTGCGCAGCCAAACACCCGCTTTGCGTTTGTCCGGCTCCACAGAGCCTGTTATCCCCTCACTGAAAGGAGGTGTTCCCCATAGATTTCTGTCATATCCCCGTCAGTATCATCAAGCGCAGCGCAGGCCGTTCAGCCGTTGCCGCAGCTGCTTACCGCAGTGGAACCAAGCTGACAAATGAATGGGACGGAATGATCCACGACTACACCCGGAAAGGCGGCATTGTCCATGCGGAGATCATGCTGCCTGCCCACGCCCCGCCGGAATTTGCAGACCGTTCTATCCTCTGGAACAGCGTGGAGCAAATCGAGAAAGCAAGAGACAGCCAGCTTGCCCGCGAGATTGAGGCAGCTTTACCCCGTGAACTGTCCGGCGAACAACAGCTTGCCCTTGTGCGTGCCTATGTGAAGGACAACTTTGTAGACAAAGGAATGTGCGCCGACTTTGCTATCCATGACAAGGGAACCGGCAACCCTCATGTCCATATCATGCTGACGCTCCGGCCGTTGAAAGAAAATGGACAGTGGGGCGCAAAGTGCCGCAAGGCATACGATCTGGACGAGAATGGACAGCGTATCCCGGATGGGAAAGGCGGCTGGAAAAATCATCGGGAGGATACGACCGACTGGAACGATAAAGGAAATGTGGAGATTTGGCGGGCAGCGTGGGCAGCCTACACCAACCGGGCACTGGAATCTGCCGGTAGACCGGAGCGTATTGACCACCGCAGCTACAAGCGGCAGGGCATTGATAAAATTCCCTCTGTCCATCTGGGGCCAGCTGCCAGCCAAATGGAAAAGCGCGGTATCCGCACCGACAAGGGGGAAGTAAACCGACAGATCGTCGCCGACAACAAGCTGCTGAAAGAAATCAAAGCTCGCATTACCCGTCTTTATCGCTGGTCGAAAGCGGAAGCGGAAAAACCACAAACGCAGCAAAGCAGCTTGACCGCCTTGTGGGAAGCCCAACAGCAGTTGAACGCTCCCCGCACCCGCACCGGCAAAATCCGGGCTTTGCAGGAAAGCGCTGCACTATTCAGCTTTTTGCAGGTAAACGGCATCCAGTCTATGCAGCAGCTTCATGAAAAAATCGCTGATATGAACAGCTGTTACTATGACCTGCGGGGAAAGATCGTCAAGGCTGAGCGCCGGATCGCCATTCTTACCGAACGCGGGGAGATGTGGGAACAGTACAACCAGTACAAGTCCATCCACAAGCAGCTTGCCAAAGTAAAACCGGAAAAACGGGAACAGTTTGAGCAGCGCCACAGCCAGGAACTGATCCTGTATGATGCAGCAGCCCGGTATCTGAAAGAACTGAAAGACAGCGGCGAGGGGATCACCCCGAAGGCATGGCAGCGGGAAATCGACCAGCTGGCCGCCGGAAAGCAGACGGACACGCTTGCCATGAAATCCATGCGGGAGGAGTTGAAAGCAGTGGAACGGCTCCGCAAAACCGCCGAGCAGCTGTCCCGACAGGAAAGGGACAAGTCTCACGACCGTGGGCCGGAGCGGTAAAGGCTACCGCGTTTTGGCGTACCCCTGTCAAGTGCGTCGCGTTTCACGACATACTTTTGCATACAGAAAAACCGCCGTACAGGTTTCCCCATACGGCGGCAGACTGTTTATTTGCCGAACAAGTCGCTGTGTGTGCCGGTGCGGGCCAGCGTCAGCACCAGAACATCATCCTCTATGCGATAGACAAGCAGCCAGTCCGGGAGAATATGACATTCCCGATGACCTGCCCAATCGCCGGACAGGTCATGGTCACGGTTCTTATCCGGCAGCGGTTCGCCCATTGCCAGCAATGCTACGACCTGCTCCAGCAGCTCAATCTTCAAGCCACGCTTGATGGCTCGTTTGTAGTCCTTTTTGAAACTGGTCGTGTACTTGACGGTATATTTGGTTTCTTTCATCTTTTCAGGTCAGCAAATAACTCGTCAAGGTCATTGTAGCCCTTTACAGACGGGTCTTTTGCAATCCTTTCCGCTTCCAGCATGGCAGCAACCGTTTCTTTGTTCGGCTGTTCCAGCCTTACTTCAAAGGGAATGCCGCCTTCACGAAGCGACTGGCGCACAAAGATGTTAAACGCCGTAGTCAGGTTCATGCCAAGTTCCGTAAACAGTGCGTCCGCCTGCGCTTTCAAATCTGCGTCCATGCGGATACTGATGTTTGTGGTATTTCCAGCCATACGATCAACCCCTTTCTGCTGGCAATTATAGTATATGCCATTTGCACGAAGAAAACAATACTTTGCACGAATATTTAACAATAAATTCATTCAAGGAGGTTACCTGCTTTATGAAAGAAATCATTTATGAAGAACAACAAGACTGAACCTATCCCTGTCATGGATTACCGCCAGTACCGCAGAGCGCGGAAACTGGTGCATGAGTGCTGCAACTACATTGCCGGAAACTGTATCGCCCTGGACGATGGGGAGGAATGTATCTGTGTCCAGTCCATTTCCTACTCCCTGTTGTGCAGGTGGTTTCGGGCGGCGGTATTGCCGCAGGATAAGGAACTGGAAACGGCGCTGTTCCACCGGCTGAATGCTAAGAAATGCGCCGTATGCGGGGCGCTGTTTACCCCCGGTTCTAACCGGGCTAAATACTGCCCGGAATGTGCCGCACGCATGAAGCGGATTAACGCCGCAAAGCGCAAGCGGAAACAACGGGAGAAATGTCACGCTTTAGGGGCTGAAAAACCCTTGTAAATCAAGGCTTTTTTTGAGGGTGTCAAAGGCAGTCTGATAGATTTATCCTCTGACCCCTAAAATAGCCTTAAAATGCGTACAGAATCCCAAAAGAACCCCTAAGGAGGAACCCTATGTCAGACAATCGAAAATATTATTACCTGAAACTCAAAGAAAACTATTTTGATGATGATTCCATCGTGCTGCTGGAAAGTATGCAGGACGGTGTGCTGTATTCCAACATTCTGCTCAAGCTGTACCTGAAATCGCTGAAACATGGCGGGCGGCTCCAGCTTGACGAGGACATCCCTTACACAGCGCAGATGATCGCTACCATTACCCGCCAGCAGATCGGCACTGTGGAGAGAGCCTTGCAGATCTTTTTGAAGCTGGGTCTTGTGGAAGTGCTGGACAGCGGCACATTCTACATGAGCAACATCGAACTTTTAATAGGCCAGTCCTCTACCGAGGCCGAGCGAAAGCGGGCTGCAAGGCTTCAAAATAAGGCTCTTTCTGCGCTCCGGACAAGTGGCGGACATTTGTCCGACATTCGTCCACCAGAGATAGAGATAGAGTTAGAGAAAGAGATAGAGATAAAGAGAGAGATAGAGAAGGTACGCCCTGAAACGGGGCACCCTTCCCACACCTATGGCCGTTACCAGAATGTTTTCCTGACGGATGAAGAACTGGCAGACTTGCAGGTCAGCTTTCCTGCTGTATGGGAACAGTACATCGAAAAGCTGTCCGAGTACATGGCTTCTACTGGCAAGCGTTATCAGAGCCATGCAGCGACCATCCGGCGTTGGGCCGGTGAGGACGCTAAAAAAACGGTCACACCCTCACGCAACCGGGATTACAGCGTAAAGGAGGATGAAACTGTATGATTGAGATTACCGCAGAAATCCGGGCATTCATCGACAAGGCAGCTGCCGGTGTGGAATTGGCTGAGGACGAGTATATAGACCCGTCAGACGGGCTCATTCACTGTAAGAAATGCGGCGGCCAGAGGCAGACCGTTGTGCCATGCTTCGGGAAATCCGGCTACTTTATGCCGCACTGCATCTGCCAGTGCCAGCGGGAGGCTGAGGAGCAGCGCAAGGCTGCTGAAGAACGGCAGCGCCGCATGGAGCGTATCAAACGCCGAAAGGCACAGGGCCTGCAAGACCGTTATCTGTACGACTACACATTTTCCAATGATAACAGGCAAAACCCATTGATGGACAAGGCTCATGCCTATGTGGAGAACTGGAAAGAGGCATATAAGAGCAATATCGGGCTTTTACTGTTTGGAGATGTGGGAACCGGCAAGTCTTTTTTCGCCGGATGTATTGCCAACGCTCTACTTGACCAGGATGTGCCGGTGCTGATGACGAACTTCCCCACCATTCTGAACCGCCTGACAGGGATGTTCTCTGAGGACAGGTCAGAGTTTATTGCCAGCTTTGACGAATATGACCTGCTTATCATTGACGATCTGGGTGTAGAGCGCAGTACCGAATATGCTATGGAGCAGATGTTTTTCGTCATCGACAGCCGCTATCGCAGCCGAAGACCCATGATTATCACAACAAACTTGAAACTGTCCGAGCTGAAAAATCCGCCTGATCTGGCCCACGCCCGTATCTATGACCGTATTTTGGAACGGTGTGCGCCGATCCTCTTTGACGGGAAGAATTTCCGGGAAGAAAATGCCGGTGTCACCCGACAGGCAGCAAAAGACATTGTAAACAGTAAGCACGATTGATTTTTTACCGGGCGGCACAGACCCGTTCGGAGAAAGGAGCGCTATGAACAAAGAACCCCGTACTATGCAGATGGCAGACGCCGCTGCTGCGGCCAGAGCGCCGGAAAACACGCCAGCGATGGTAAAGAAAATCGGCAAGACGACCTACAAGGTTCATGTCCATTTCAGCAATACCAGCACAGAAACCATGAGCGATAAAATCAAGCGTATGCTCAAAAATGAAATTCAGCAGATGTGACAGACTGATAAACTAAGCCGCCTTGTGCTAAACTGATGATGGTACGCACCAAAATTTTTGTCAAGGAGGACATGAAAATGCTTTACACAGAAAAAGAGAAACATGAAATTGAGCGAGTAAAGGAAGTCTTTGCGGAACATCTGCGGCAAAGCCCTGATTTTGAATTGCTCTGGTCGGACAAGGTGGGCTATGTCTGGCTGACGATTGGCGTAAATCCAGTCTATGTGGATACCGGTATCAGGATAGAATCTGCCGCCGATCTCTGCGGCAAGTGTTTGGATGATGTTGCTACGGATGTTTTATATATGACTGGCAACGATCATGCACTGGAAGCAGCCGACCCGCTGGAGTTAGCCGAAATCAAGCGGCTCTGGGAGCCATATATCAACCAGCTGCCAGACTATGCGTATCTCTGCAAAGACCTGCTGAACGGAAAAATGTAATCTGTTAAATGAGGTGTCAGGAGCCATACAGTGCTTCTGGCACCTTTTGTGAGTTTTCTGTGAATTTGATTAAAAAGTCCTTGACAATTTGTCTCTGGCAAGACAGCCAAAAGCATTTTGATTTCCTGCGGTGCAAGACTGGCTCCCTTTGATATTCCCCAGCTTCGGGAGATCATGTCTTATGACGAGCTGGAGCTTGATAAGCTGGGGGACGAAAAATCGGCGCTGTTCTTCCTTATCAGCGACACGGACACCACCTACAACTTTTTGGTTGCCCTTGCTTTCTCGCAGATGTTCAATCTTCTGTGTGAACGGGCTGACAACACCTATGGCGGGCGTCTGCCCTACCATGTGCGGGTGCTGTGGGACGAGGCTGCCAACACCGGGCAGGTGCCGGGGCTGGAAAAGATTGTGGCCGTCATTCGCTCCCGGGAGATCAGCCTGACGCTCTTTTATCAGGCTATGAGCCAGTGCAAGGCATTGTACAAAGACCATTCCGAAACCATCATGGGAAACATGGACAGCATCGTGTTCCTCGGAGGCCGGGAGGCTTCCACCCTAAAGGATATTTCGGAAAACTGGCTGGGCAAGGCCACCATCTCTATGCAGACCGAGGGCCGAAGCCGGGGACAGTCTGAAAGTTACAGCCAGAATATGCAGCGGCTTGGCCGGGAACTGATGACCACCAGCGAGATCACCACCATGCCCGGGGATAAATGTATCTTGCAGCTTCGGGGGCTCCCGCCCTTCCTGTCCCCGAAGTATGACTTGAAAAAGCACCCGAATTACAAGTACACAGCCGAATTTGATAAAAAGAAAAACGCCTTCCGCTTGGAAAGCCTGTTCCGCCACCGGCCATTGAGACTAAAGCCGGAGGACGAATACACGGTGTACGAAGTGGACGGCTCCGACACGGACGAAGAAGCTGACCTGTTGAATTTCGATGATCTGGACAGCGACGAGTTTGTGTAACTTCGGGCCATGATGACCCGAAGCGCCGCCGATGTGGGCGGCTTTTTTTGTACCCAAAACCATCAAACAAACAAAATGGAGGAACGTATATGGAATTTTTCAATCAGGCAATCGACATTCTTAAAATTCTGGTCATGGCTCTTGGCGCTGGTCTGGCGGTATGGGGCGTCATCAACCTTCTGGAAGGTTATGGGTCGGACAACCCTGCGGCAAAAAGCCAGGGCATTAAGCACTTAATGTCTTCTATGTGAAAAGATTTTAAAGAGAAAATGCACATCCTACGCAGATAACATGACAATTTCATGCAAAGCGAAAGGAGACACCATGAAAATCGAATACACAAAAGTGGGAGACTATTATTTACCGAATCTTTACTACCCGGAGGAAACCAGACCGATTGGCTTATGGGGAATGCTTCGGAAGGAATATCTGAAAGAACATAAATCTGGAACTTATACATATCTTCTTCTGACCGCCAGGCTGGACAGTTATTTGGCAGATCTGAATGAACAGGCACAGGAACGCTTTGAATTGATCGAAACTCAGATGCGAAGTGCGGAGGGAGTTTCCGAGGAACTGAAGAGACAGAATCCTATGGAATGGCTATGCCACTGTAACAATATCCGCAACCGGGCTGCTGAGATCATCAAGCAGGAACTGATTTATGTATAAGGGGGATTCTAGATATGAGAAGAGAACTGATTGAAAGTTATTATGAAGAATACCAGCGGGAGCTGGAAAGATTTCTTGAATCTGACCCGGAGATGTTCACTCTGGAAGCAGAAATTCATCATTACATAGAAATACTGGAACCGGTCCTCAGAGATGGCGGACAGGAGATGTGGCAGACACTGGACAGGATTATTTCAGCGAAAAATGCAATGGAGGGAATTGTGGCAAAAGAAATGTATATCCGGGGATTTCTGGATTATGAAAGACTGGTGTGTGAAAAAGACAGTAAGATCTGAATAATCAGAACATAGACTATATATAACGAGGCTTTTATTGTATAGACAGTAAGAGCCTCATTTAATATAGTTTTCATAATAAAAAACAGGTGGTAGTACGTATTTGCTTTGTGTTATATAAGAATTGGTCTGGCTGAACAATGGTGAAAATTTACTATGATTTTACTTAAATCTGATTGAAGGATGAAAAAGTGATGATATCATATAGTGGGTTGATAGGGTTACAGAAAATGTATTCACAGAGGCAGAGAAGAAATAATGAAAGTAAAAAATGCAGATGAATTTTATAAAATATTAGAAAGAAAGGCTATATATCCGGTATTTCAGCCGATTGTAAATTTACAGACTGGAGATGTGGCAGGATATGAAGCTCTTAGTCGTATCGACAGGCATGATACGACTCTTATGATTTCAGATTTGTTTGTGATTGCTGAACAGGTAGGCTGTGTTTGGAAATTGGAAAAATTGTGCAGAAATAAAGCATTGAAGGCAGCGGCGAATAAACCAGAACATGCAAAATTATTTCTTAATGTAGATGGTAATATCATTCAGGATAAATCGTTCATACAGGGATTTACAAACCGTAAGGCTGCGAAAGCCGGAGTACCGTCCTGTGACATTGTATTTGAAATAACGGAACGGTCGGATATAGAAAACTATCAGATTCTGCAACAGATTATGAAGCATTATGCAGATCAGGGATATGAAATAGCTTTGGATGATGTTGGAGCTGGATATTCTGGTCTGAACCGTGTAGTAAATACATCGCCAAACTACTTAAAAGTTGATATAGAACTGGTCAGAGATATTCAAAAACATAAGAAAAAGGAAATTATGATGGAATTTCTGTTGCATTACTGTAATGAGACAGGAGCAATTCTGATTGCAGAAGGGATAGAAACAGAAGCAGAGTTGGAGTGTCTGTGTAGATTAGGTGTTCATTACGGACAAGGATATTTTCTTGGAAGACCGGACAGAACGTTCAAAAATGTAAGGAATGAGGCGATGTTGGTATTACGTAGACTGAATAATAAATCGTAATGAAAACTATATGTCAGCAGGTGAAAAATGAATAAGTCAATTATAACATTATAAAGATTTCCATTGATTTTTACACCTATTTTACACAAGCACTCACATAGATTTGATTTCTGTCTTCTATAATTGTATAGGAAAATGTAGATCTTATATAATAACAGGAGAGGAAAGAGAAATGAACGAGAATGTGAAAGTGGTTTTTGGTCTGATCGGTGGCCTTGCCTTGTTCCTTTATGGAATGAACAGCATGAGTGATGCACTTCAGAAAGCCGCAGGAGAACGAATGAAAAAAATCCTTGGATTTCTTACAAGAAATCCAATTATGGGAGCACTTGCCGGAGCACTTGTAACAGCTGTATTGCAGAGCAGTTCAGCGACGACAGTTATGGTTATCGGTTTTGTCAGTGCGGGACTTATGAGTCTTCCGCAGGCAATTTCTGTTATCTTTGGTGCCAACATAGGAACCACTATGACGGCACAGCTGATGGCATTTAAAATCAGCAATTATATTTATCCAATTATCTTTGTTGGATTTATTCTGAACTTTGTTAGCAAAAAAGAAAAGGTTAAAAATATCGGTATGGTAATTTTTTCATTCGGACTTTTATTTGAAGGAATTGAAATCATGGGTGAAGTCATGAAACCTTTGGCGGGAAGTCCGGTCTTTGTTGATCTGATGGGAAAAGTTTCATCCATTCCGGTTCTTGGTGTTGTACTGGGAGCGGTCATGACATTGGTTGTGCAGAGTAGTTCAGCTACGATTGCAGTTCTGCAGAATTTTGCATCACAGGCAGGACCGGACGGAGTAAGCAGTGTAATAGGGCTTACCGGTGCGATTCCGATTCTTCTTGGAGATAATATAGGTACAACGATCACAGCACTTCTTGCATCAATTGGACAATCTAAAAATGCAAAACGTACAGCAATTGCGCATAGTATTTTTAATATCAGTGGAAGCTGCGTTTTTATTTTCCTGGTTCCGTGGTTTGCAAAATTTGTCCAGTTTATTTCACCAAAGGGAAATGAGATTGATGTGATTTCAAGACAGATTGCAAATGCACATACAACGTTTAATATCGTCTGTACACTGGTCTGGCTGCCACTGATTCCGCTGATGGTAAAAATTGTTACAACAATCATCCGTGGAAATGACAAAACAGAGAAAGCAGCTTTTGAACCCAAATATCTGGATATGAAAGTGATTGAACAGCCGGCGGCTGCTATGGTTCTGGTATCTAAGGAACTGAACCGACTTGGAGAACTGGCAGAATCTCTGTTAAGTGATTTAAAAACGGCGATTGTAGCAGATGGAGACTCAAAAACTCATGGTTCGTTTATAGAAAATCTGGAGATTGTACATCAGTTACAGGACAGTGTGACAGAATATATTACCAGATTATTCGCAAGCGGAAACCTTACAGAACAACAGTCTGAGCAGACGGCAGGGTTACTGTATGTAAACAATAGTATTCAGAGGATTGCAGACAGATGTGAAGATATTGACCAGATATGTGAAAAAGTAAATAACAATGGAAAAAGACTGACCAGTGAAGCCTCCTCAGAAATGGAAGACTGCATTGATATTATCCAGCAGCTTTTAAAGAAAGCAATGGAGGCAATCCGTAAGGGTGATGCTGTAGTGGCTGAAACAGTTTTTAAAAATAAGAAAAAAATGCATAAAGCAGAGAAAAAATACAGTAAGGCACATTTAAACCGTGTAAAAAATGAGGTTTGTGATGCGTCTATGACAAGATATTTTTCTGGGATCATGTATAATTTTGACCGTATGGCAGATAATTGTGTCAGCATTGCAGAAGAAGCCTGTGATAATGTGGCTTTTATAAACCTTGATGAAGAGACGGGAAAATCAATGATGGAAAGAGGTGCAGTATAAAATGGTAAAGAAAAAAAACATCCGAAAATCTGCACTTCTGCTGATAATGATAATGCTGGCAACGGGAATAACAGCATGTGGAACCGAGGAAGAGCCATTGCCGGATCTGTCTGCTATGGGAGCTGTCACAGCTGTATCACGAGAAGAAGGGTCAGGAACCAGAGCAGAATTTGAGAATCTTTTGAAACTGCCTGAGAGTGATACAGGAATAGTTGTTGATTCTACAGAGAAAGTTCTGAAAAAGGTGGAAGAAGATAAAAACGCAGTTGGTTATGTCGCATATAGTTCCGCAACAGATACGAATGGAAAAATACTTCAAATCAACGGAGTTCTTCCTTCTGAGAAAACAATAGACAATAACAGTTATCCTCTTTGCAGGGATTATTATCTGGCTTATAATGGAGAACTGACAGATGTGGAACAGGATTTCCTGACTTATGTAAAGAGTAAAGGACAGGATATTGTGAAACAATATTGTATTCAGGCTGACAGTACAACAACATTCCTTTCTGACAAGTCAGAAGGAAAGATTCTGATTGAAGGATCCACTTCAATGGAACCAATGGTAAAAGCACTGGCAGATGACTATCAGAAACAAAATCCAAATGCTGAAATAGAAGTAAAAGCAACAGATTCTTCAAGAGGGATTACGGCGGTGATAAGTGGAGAGTGTGATTTCGCAATGTCATCCAGAGAATTAAAGGATTATGAAGCAGAGCTTCTGGAAACAAAAGTCATTGGAAAAGATGCTATAGCTATTGTGATAAATGAAGAAAATCCACTGGAAAATCTTACAATAAAACAACTTACAGGTCTGTACAATGGAACATATAAAAACTGGGATGATCTTTCCTGAGAAAAACGAATATAATATCTTACAAGCACTGACTATAACGGTCGGTGCTTCTTTTTTGGATTTTTTCAAAATTATCTGACATTCTTCAAATTCCCACGTGTGATTAGTGGAAAAATAATTTTTTCTGCAAAAGTACCGTCCAAATGCCCTCTGAAACTTGCTATTAGTGAGGGAATATTTCATTTATGCGAAAAAAACTTGCAAAAGGGGGTTGGTAAATACCGCTTCCCAGGCTTTATAGGTAGAGGAACAATTATTTTAAAAATTTTACCCCAAAGATGTCCGCTTTTGCCTGTCTCAGTACAGAGTATGTGAAGGGACTAACAAAAGTAAAAGAAAAAATGATAAAAATGCAAAAAAATATCACGAATCTTTTGCATCTTGCGAAGTCATTTGACTCTAGTAATCAGAGGACGTTTTGGAATGTTCCTTCGATGAACCTTGACAACCGATAAGTGCACCCTGGAAGCCTAACAGGAGTTATGCCATGACCTTTCTTTTTCTGAGAGCGAGCGAAATTATAATGACACTCCCGATGATGGGCGGCTGACCGAAGCCTTATGGTCAGTGACCTGCTGATGCAGGCAGAGGCAGTCTGAGACGGCTGCAGGTGACAGGGAAACGCACGCCAGACCGCCGGACGAATGAAACTGATGACAATGTTTACAGGGCAAAATGCCCGGAAAGGAGCAGTTTATGACAGAACTGAAAATGAAAGAAATGCAGTTGATTAACTGGTTTGGATGCCCGAATCTGATTTATACAAGGGAGAGAATCCATCTGGTTGCCATGCTTACAACAGATGAAGAAATGAAAAAGAATCTTTACAGGGTATGCAGATTCCTTGCAAGAGAAGAAATCGCATATCGGTATCCGATCATGTATGAAATGATCCGGAAAATATTTTCACCGGATGATACCAATCCACCGGAAGCATGTGCAATGTTTATGCCGGACGATGAAACAGATGATGAAGAATATGCAATGGCAGCGTAGCTGCGGAAAGGACAGTAACGATTATGAATAAAGTGGTTTTAATGGGAAGACTGACAAAGAATCCGGAGATCAAATATGCCGGAAAAGATAATGATATGGCAGTAGCAAGATATACACTGGCGGTAAACAGAAGATATAAACGTGACGGTGAACAGGAAGCGGATTTTATTTCCTGTGTCACATTCGGAAAGAGTGCAGAGTTTGCACAGAAATATCTTCACAAGGGAATGAGGATTGTGATTGGCGGTCGTATCAGCACTGGCAATTATAAGGACAAGGACGGGAAAACAATTTATACTACAGATGTGATCGTGGAAGAACATGAATTTGCCCAGAACAAGGATAATGGTGTTGGAGCTGATTCATCGGAAACACCGAAAACAGATAAGGACGGATTTATGGAAGCACCGGAAGGTGAGGTTCCATTCGACTAAACCGAAGTAAATGGTTGGAGAGGTTGCCCTTTGTCGGGGCATCCTCTTTTCCATTTTACAGAAGACATCAAAAATTACAGGTATTCAACCTAACGAAATCGTGATATAATCAAAATATGTTCAGATGAAAAATATGGAGGTTGCTTATGGGCGTAAGTTATAACCGATTATGGAAAATGCTCATAGATAAAAATATGAAGCGGATAGAGATGCAGTACCTCACCGGGATCAGTGGAAATATTCTTGCCAGGATGGGAAAAAACCAGTATGTATCAATGGAGACGATTGAGAAGATCTGCAAGAAGCTGGACTGCACCGTTGATGAGATGCTGGAATTTACAGATGATGAGTAACAAGAGCAGACATGTCAAATTATTAAAACTGGAAGAATGCTTCAGAAGTCGAAAAAAGAAATTGAAAAAAGATAACACGCCGGATACGGCATAAATCTCTTAGCAACGCTAAGAGCGCACTTCTATACAGGCAATTCCATCTGCCTGTATCGTGCGACCTGCGGTGCTGTTCCCGATTTCAAGAAATCTCAAACCGGGAAATACAGCGAAATCAGAGATTTCGTACAAGGGGAAGATCCCCTTGCGGCACAGATGCCTATCCCTGATAAAGTTTGTGACTGAATATTTCAGATATAGACATATAAGGGGAAAGAAAGTGTGAAATCAAAATTTGTGGAGAGATTTTATGATTAGAAAAGCAATACTAAAAGATGTTAATTCGATTGAAGATACTTACAATGAGCATTTCCAGTATGAACTGAATCATACAGCCTTTACTGTATTTAAGAAAGGGGTTTATCCAACGAAAGATGATGCAGAACGGGCTATTTATGCTGGTGCTTTGTTTGTATATGAAGAAAACGGAACAATTGTTGGAAGTATCATTATTGATAAAGTTCAACCAATAGAATATGCAACTATTCCTTGGAAAGAAAAATTATCTGAAGATGAGGTAATGGTAATTCACCTTTTAATGGTACGTCCGAGTATGTCTGGTAAAGGAATTGCATCATCACTAATAAAATTCGCTACAGAATTAGCACAAAAAAATAGTTGCAGGGCACTACGTTTGGATACAGGAAGTCAAAATATTCCTGCGCTATCTTTGTATCAAAAAAATGGATTTGAAATAATTGCTAGTGCTTCTAAAAAAGTTGGAGATGTAATTGCACACAAAAACCATCTTTTTCTCGAAAAGATATTGTAGTTCGTAAATTCCAGTTGTGCGCCCAGCTAAGGGTGTGTAGTCAAGCCGGTGGGATTCCGG
>NZ_JANFYP010000004.1:0-190545 GCF_024460535.1 Blautia sp. MSK.18.38
ATGATAACACCAGGAACTGTACCGGTACCACCATAAGCAGAAGCACCACCAATAAAACAAGCACCGATCGCATCCATCTCAAAGTTTGTACCAGCCTGCGGGTTGGAAGAATTCAATCTGGCCATTGTCACCATACCTGCGATAGCAGCCAGAAGACCCATGTTCAAGTAAGCAAGGAAATAAACTTTGTTCGTATCAATACCGGAAAGCTTTGTTGCCTTCTCATTACCACCAACTGCGTAGAAATAACGGCCTGTTGTAGTCTTGGAAGCAATGTATGTATAGATCGCGATGATCACTGCAACCCAGAGAAGAGAATTCGGGATACCTTTGTACTGAGCAAGTCTGAACATGAATGCAAGAACAACTACACAGATCAGAACCATCTTCACTGCAACACCACCGAAAGACTCAACACTGTAGCCTTTTTTTGCACGGTCTGCACGGTTTTTCATAACAAGTGCAACATAGACGATGCAGACAATAATGCCAACTACGAAACATGTTCTGTTAAATCCTTCACCTCCACCAAGGAAGTCCGGAATATAGTTATTGAACAGAGCCAGATAAGCATCCGGCATCGGGGCCAGGGTCTGTCCTTCCAGAACTACGTTGGAAAGGCCACGAAAAGCAAGCATACCTGCCAGAGTAACAATAAATGGAGGAATTCGTACATAAGCGATCCAGAATCCCTGCCATGCACCAATGGCAATACCCACAAGAAGCATCACGATCATAGTGAGATACGGGTTCATACTGTTGAGAACCATCATCTTACCACCGACAGCAGCAACAAAGCATACAACAGAACCAACTGACAGATCGATGTTACCACCTGTTAAAATACAGAACAGCATACCGGTTGCAAGAATAAATACATATGCATTCTGGGCTACCAGGTTATTTACATTCTGCGGAAGAAGCATAACGCCCTTTGTGTTCACAGAAAACATGATCACAACAAATACCAGAACAATGACCATGGTATATTTTTTTAATATTTCTGAAAAACTAATCTTTTTCTCCATCTTCTTACTCTCCTTTACCTGACTTCACGATCCTGGACATGATCAGCTCAGATGTAGCTTCCTCACCACTTACCTCACCTACGAATCTGCCCTCGTTCATGATATAGATTCTGTCTGACATTCCAAGCACTTCCGGAAGCTCAGAAGAGATCATGATCACAGATTTTCCTGCTGCGACCAGGTCATTGATGATACAGTAGATTTCATATTTGGCACCTACGTCAATACCTCTTGTAGGTTCATCCAAGATCAGAATATCCGGCTCTGCAAACATCCATTTTGCAAGAAGGACCTTCTGCTGATTACCACCGCTCAGGTTTCCGACATTCTGCTCAACTGTCGGACACTTGGTTTTCAGTTTCTTCCTGTATTCCTCAGCAACTGCGTATTCTTTATCCGTATCGATCACTTTTCCATTACTGATACCGGACATGTTTGCAAGTGTAGTGTTCATCTTTATGGACTTGGAAAGAATCAATCCGTTTCCTTTTCGATCCTCTGTAACATAGGCGAGCTTGTTGTCAATAGCCTCCTGAACTGTATTCAGCTTCACTTCTTTTCCATTCATGAACACCTGGCCGGAAATCTTAGTTCCATAGCTCTTGCCAAAAATACTCATGGCCAATTCTGTACGTCCTGCTCCCATCAGTCCTGAAATACCGACAACCTCTCCTTTATGTACTTTAAAGGATACGTTATTTACCACCTTACGTTCTGTATACAGAGGATGGTAAACATTCCAGTTCTTAACTTCCATGGAAACATCGCCGATCTTTACATTTGGACGTTTCGGGAACCGGTCTGTCATCTCACGTCCAACCATTCCCTGAATGATCCTCTGCTCAGAAAAATCGTCTTTCCTTTTATCCAGTGTTTCAATGGTAGATCCATCTCGGATAACTGTGATCTTATCTGCCACATAGGAAATCTCATTTAATTTATGGGAAATGATGATAGAGGTCATTCCCTGCTTCTTGAATTTCAGAAGAAGATCCAGAAGAGCTTTGGAGTCATCTTCGTTCAGTGATGCGGTAGGCTCATCCAGAATGAGCAGCTTTGCATTCTTTGCAAGTGCCTTTGCGATCTCAACCAACTGCTGTTTACCTACACCGATATCCTTGATCAAAGTTCTGGAGGATTCCTCCAGTCCCACTATTTTCAAATATTTATCTGCTTCCCCATAAGTTTCATTCCAGTTAATGGAAAAGCTCCTGCCTCTTTCATTGCCCAGGTACATGTTTTCACCGATGGTCATATACGGGATCAGTGCCAGTTCCTGGTGAATGATCACAATTCCTTTATGTTCACTGTCTTTGATGGTGTTAAATTTACAGATCTCACCATCGTAAATAATATTTCCTTCATACGAGCCGTACGGATATATACCACTTAATACATTCATTAATGTAGATTTACCGGCACCGTTCTCACCTACCAGTGCGTGGATCTCGCCTTCCTCGACCTGGAGATTAACATTATCCAGTGCCTTTACACCTGGGAAAGTTTTGGTGATATTTTTCATTTCCAGAAGTATCTTAGCCAACTCAATTTCCCTCCCTTTCCACTGTTCATGCAGGCGGTTATATTCCCCGCCTGCATGTGATAAATTTCTTTCTTAAAAATTATGATTATTTGATCTGATCCTCTGTGTAGTATCCGGAATCGATCAGGATTTCTTTGTAGTTATCTGTTGTAACAACAACCGGATCGCAAAGGTATGTCGGGATGACACCTGTTCCGTTATCATAGGATTTTGTATCGTTCACTTCCGGCTCCTCACCTTTCATGATGGAGTCAACCATTTTTACTACTGCAGATGCAAGAGCTCTTGTATCTTTAAATACGGACATTGCCTGTTTTCCTGCTACAAGGTTCTTAACGTTCGGTGTATCACAGTCCTGACCGGTGATGATCGGATATTCTCCTGTGTAGGAAGCTGCCAGTGCATTCTCAACACCAAGGGCTGTGGAATCGTTGGAGCAGAGAACTGCGTCAAGGTTTGTTCCGTCAGAGTAGTTACCTGCGATGATGGTATCCATTCTGTCCTGTGCTTTTGCACTATCCCAGTTTGCGGTAGCAACCTGCTCGAACTCTGTCTGTCCGGATTTTACTACCAGCTTACCGTCATCGATGTATTTCTGGAGAACATCCATTGCACCACCGAAGAAGAAGTTACAGTTGTTATCACCAGGATCTCCTGTGAACAGCTCGATGTTGAATGGTCCGTCCTGATTATCAAGATCCAGTGCGTCTACCAGGTACTCGCCCTGTTTCTGTCCTACTTTGTAGTTATCAAATGTTGCATAATAGGAAACTGCATCAGAATTCATAAGAAGACGGTCATAGGAGATAACCGGAATTCCTTTTTCTTTGGCCTGTTTCAGAGGCTCGCCAAGGCTGCTTCCGTCGATGGATGCCACAACCAGAAGGTCGCATCCGTTTGCTACCTGGTTCTCAAGCTGGGAAACCTGTGTGCTTACGTCGTTGGATGCATACTGAAGGTCTACTTCATATCCTGCTGCCTCCAGCTCTTTCTTCATGTTCTCGCCATCCTGGTTCCATCTCTGGAGATCCTTGGTCGGCATGGTAACACCGATCAGTTTCTTGTCTGCTGCCTGTGCTGTTGCTGCCGGAACTACCACCATACCAGCTACCATTGTTGCGCAAAGAAGTGCAGATACCATTTTTCTTTTCATTGTAAAATCCTCCGTTTCATTATTTGTTTTTTGAATCACGTTTCCTTCGATGATGTTACTATAGCACAGGACTGTCTGGACATAGTTGGCAATGACAGAGACATTTTTTTGCAAAAGAAAAATGCCCTGCATCAGGCAAGACATTTTTGCACCAAAAATCTGCTATTGATTTTTGTCATAATTGTGTATTATTGCACATATGGCTACACTGCCACATTACTTGCAGAATTTCACCACCACATATATGCCGGTATGCAATCTGTTCTGCATTACTCTGTATCATAATCTGTATTGAGATATACTTCATCCCTTCTGTGGAAACCGCCGTCAATGATCACCTCATCAATATTATCCCTTGTAACGGCAACCGGTTCCAGCACCTTCGCCGGGATATCGTAGCTTCCATCGTTCATGGTATCTGTCACATCTGACGGAAGCTTTCCCTCTTCTGCCATCTTCACCGCATATTCAGCTGCCTGGCATGCCAGATCTTCGATAGATTTAAATGCTGTCATGTACTGGGTTCCTTCTACAATACGCTGACATGCAGCCAGATCACCATCCTGGCCTACCACGATCACCTGTCCGGCAAGCTGGTTTTCCGCAAGAACCTGTATCACCTGGCTGGCAATATCATCATTTCCACACATGATTCCCTTTACATCGGGGTACTCTTCCAGTGCCTCCTCCACATAATCTGCTGCCAGCTCCGCGACCCAGCCCTCACAGTTGGCTTCGTAAACCACCTTCAGATCACTGTTTTTCAGAGTGTCTTCAAATCCCTCTTTTACCATGTCCACATTGTTATCTGAAGCAGATCCCTGGACCATAAAAATCTTTCCGCCATCAGGGATCGCTTCCATCATGGACTGTGCCATGACCTCTCCGACTTTCCGGTTATCAAAGGAAATATACATGTCTGTATCCGCATCATTTACCATACGGTCATAGGAGATCACCCTGATCCCTACATTGTGGGCACGCTCCACAGCCTCAGATAATGCCTTGCAGTCTCTGGCAATGATCACGATCACATCCATATGCTTCCTGATAAAATAGTCGATCTGGCTGATCTGCTCTTTTGTATCTGCTCCCGCATCCTGAACATTCACTTCCGCTCCCAATTCCCTTGCGGTTGCCACGAATGCATCCCTGTCACGAATCCACCTCTCAATAACAAAGGAATCCACTGTAAGACCGATCTGAATTTTCTTTTCACCACTGTCTTCCTCTGTATCGTTTTCCTGTGCAGCTGTCTGCTTTATTTTTTCGGAAGCACAGCCATTCAGCATCAATGTCAACAGACACAGCAAGATCAACAGCTTCCTGATCATTTTCCCCCCGCTCATATTGTCTACCTCAACCTCTCTCTGAATTCACTTGGTGTCACGCCTTCGTATTTTTTGAATATCCTGCTGAAATAATTGGGGTCGCTGTATCCGGATTCCGCACAGATCTCCTTGATGGAAAGCCCTGAATCTTTGAGAAGTTCTCTTGCATTCCGAAGCCGCACTTCTGTAAGATACTCGATAAAATTTCCTCCGGTCTCCTGCTTAAAAAGCTTGCTGAAATAATAAGGGCTGATATCCACCTCCCGTGACACCTCATCCAGTGAAATATCTTTTTTGTAATTGTCCCGAATATAGGACTTTGCTTTTTCGATAATAGAAACCGCTTCTTTTTCCCTTGCACTTTCCATGTTACTGCAGATTTCTGATGTTTTGCCCAGGAACCATTTTTTCATTCCTTCTATATCTGTATATTCCTGGATCTCATGAATATAATTTCTGCGGCAGCTGATCGCATATTTCACGGTACCTGCAAAAAAGGCCTTTTTTTCCACTCCCATCACAAGCTCCAGGATCTTGATGCGCATGTCCTCCAGATCTACTCCCGGCTGCTTCTCCATCCACCTGATAAATTCCTCGGCACAGCTTAAAGCTCCTGCCACATCCTTATCCATCACCCGCTTTTCATAGCGACGTTCCAGATCTCTTGGATATTCGCCGTCATATTTCTGTGCAGCCGGAACATCCTCAATATGTATAACATGGCTGGTGCTTTCCCGAAGTGCGATCATGGCCTCCTTGAAGGATTCTTTCATGGTGCTTCCCATCTCCTTCACCCGGCCGATACCACAGCGAAATTTACTGTCGATCCTGCTTTCCAGCTTATGTACCATGTTTCTGGTTCTTGTTACAACCTCCACACGTTCCTCATAGGACTCCCTGGAATTACGGTATGGAACAAGCAGTACAATACGGTTTCCCATAATGGGTCCTACCAGACATTCAAAAAATCCCTGAGCGATTTCCCGGAATGTGGAATAAAATTTGTTTGCCTTCACACTGGCCCCCACCGCATTGGTAAGAACGCCATTTTCCGTGGAATCCCCGAATTCAGCCACGATCATATATCCATATTCTTCCCGGATATCCAGAAGCTCCCTGTAATTATCCTGATATGTCTGAAAATCATCCTGCAGAAGAATATTATTGATATATCCGCTTTCGATCATGGGCACAACTGTCTCCAGCTTTTCACGGATACGGAGATCATCGCTTCGCTTCTGTCTTGTGTAATCTACCTTTTCCATAGCTTTGGAGCATGTTTCCAAAATCACCTTTTTGTTTACCGGCTTGGTAAGAAATTCCATAACTCCAAGATTTACCGCTTCCTTGGCATAATTAAATTTATCATAGGCTGTAATGATCACAAAGACCACAGATCTGTTAAATTTCTGAATTTCCCGGATTGCCTGGATCCCACTTAAGCCCGGCATCTGAATGTCCATAAAGCAGATATCCGGCGGATATTTCTCCGCCTCCTCCACAACCACACGGCCTGTCTTGGCTGTATGGATCTCACATTCATTTCCATAGTTGGAACTTATAATATTTTTCAGGGATTCCAGCATGATCCCCTCATCATCAGCAATCAGGATTCTGTACATTTTTTTCGCTCCTCTCCAGAGGAATATTGATCACTACCTCTGTTCCCATTCCTTCACCTTCACTGTATATTTCCATTAATCCGTCCCGCTCATAATATAGTTCCAGACGGCTGATCACATTATTCATTCCGATTCCCGTGGAATCACCCTCGCCTGAACTGCTGTGGACTTTTTTTGACAGTACTCTTTGTATCTGTTCTCCGGTCATGCCCAGTCCGTTATCCCGAACACTGATCTCAATATGGTCGTTCCATTTCTCCACACTGAGATCAATATGTCCTTCCCAATCTATATTCCGGATTCCATGATTGACTGCGTTTTCCACAACCGGCTGCAGGATCATACTGGGAACACGTACATTTTCCACATCACATTCCACTTTTTTTGAAAAATGGATGTCCCCGGCAAACCGTACATTCAGAATATAAATGTAATTATCCACAGCCTCCAGTTCTTCCTCCAGTGTGGCATCTTCCTCACCCTTCTTTACATTGTAGCGAAAAAAATCTGCCATCTTTTCCACAAAGATACTGGTTTTTTCTGCATCCTCCATCATTGCAAGCTGTACTCCTGCATTCAGGGAATTAAAAAGGAAATGCGGGTTGATCTGAGACTGGAGATACTTAAGCTGTGCCTCCTTGAGATGTGTTTCCATCAAAAGCTCCCTCTCTATCATCTGCTGTTCTTTTTCCATGCTGGCCTTTGTCCTGGCAATGTAAAGACCAAGATTATCCACCATGGTATTAAAGGCTCTTGTTACCGTTCCAAGCTCATCCCTGGAATCTGCTGGGGGCATCTTTACATTAAAATTCCCCTGACCTACCAGCTGTGCAGTTTCTGCCATATTAGTCAGCGGCAGGAACATCTCCCTTGTTGCCATGATCAGAAGGAACATTCCACAGATCACCACCAGAAGCATGATCATCATATTACTGATCTCCAGATATCTCATAACCGCCCGGAGAGCTGCATAAGTCTGGGAATTTTCTTTAAAAAGCTGCTTGTTCAGCTCATCCATAGAACTCTGGATATAACTGTAAAGCTCCAGACTTTCATCATATTCCTGCTTATATTTCTCCACATTCCTGCCTCTCTTGGCAGCTACAGTTCCTGCGGTACAGGAAAGATATGATTCCGACATCTTACGTATCTTCTTCTCCAGAAGTTTTACGGAATCATCAATATTCCGTTCATTTAACTTCTCCAGCTCCTGCCTGTATTTCGCCTCATTCTGATAATAATCCATCAGTGCCTGAGAGTTTTTTACCTTCAGATACTGGTACATACTGTCCTGCACATCGTCAAAAACCTGCCCAAGCTCTGTGATCTGGGCATTGCTGGCATACACATCATCCATCTCCTGCATGGAGTTGTTGATCCGCGCATAAAACAGCATGTTGATGCTGAACAGTAAAACTGCCAGCACGCCAACCTCGATCATGATCTTGCTTACAAGAGAAAAGTCACTCCAACGGATCTTTTTCATCTGTGACTGCCTCCCTCCTCATCTTCTTCACTGCTGTTCTGTCAAGAAAATTAATGTCTACGTTGTAGAAAGAATTGGTTCTTCCATCTTCTATATAGCTGGTAACTGCCTCCACACTGTACTGTCCCAGCTGGGTCGTGTCCACATCACAGGTAACTGAAATAACACCTTTTTCAACTGCCGCCAGAATATCCTCAGATGTATAATAACCAATGATCTTCACTTTTCCTGCAAGGTTGAAATCCAGAATTGCCTGTCTTGCACACTCCGTTGTCTCCTCATCCATACACACAAGGATATCCGGAACATTCCGCTTCTGCTGAAAAATATCAGTAACTGCCTCCTCTGTTTCAAAGGTTCCTGTTGACAGAAGATTCCTTCCCTTGATCTCAATATCCTCAGAACCAGCTGCCATCTTCACCGCATTGCTGATCTGAGTGTATATCTGACTTTCGTTCATATCATCAATGTCCCGTTTCTGCAGGATCAGGATCTTCTTCGTGTTCTCATCCACGTATTTGGCAACAATTTCCCCGTAAGCCATGCCAAGCTGATAATCGCTGACTCCCACAAAGCTCTGGCGGCGGCTGTGCACCGCATCACTCATGACTGTAACCACCGGTATTCCGTTTCTTACTGCAGTATTGATTGCTTCTTCCAGACCGGCTTCTCCATTATACTGCAGGATAATACCATCCGCCTTGGCCGCAATACTCATATTCATATAATCAAGTTTATCATAGGATGTTTCTCTGTCCGGCCCCATGATCTCAATCAGTACATTATTGGGAGCTGCTTTTTTCTTCGCACTGTCATATACTGCCTGCCAGAACTGGGAATCGGGGCTGTCCACGATCATGTCATACTGATATTTATATATTTTCTCTTCCTGTTTATCCAACCCTGCTTTTTCACTGATTCCTCTGTAATAGGATTCTCCTGTCACATAAGTAAGTACTATCACGGCAGCAAAGATCAGCAGGATACAAACTGATTTTTTCTTCATAGTACACTCCGTTCTGTTCCGCAAAATATTCCAAGTTCAGTCTATCATAATTTCACAGAAAAGTCACTGTTTAACATGGATTTTCTGTGCACTTTCATGTTATATTAATAACTATAACCTTGCCAAAGGAGGCCGCAAGACATGACAAACGCAACCAAGCTTGCCCTGGAAGAATCCCTGAAACATCTGCTTCTTAAGAAGCCTTTAGATAAGATCACCATCAACGACCTGACTACGGACTGCGGGATCAGCCGCATGACTTTTTACTATCATTTCAAAGATATCTATGATCTTGTGGAGTGGTGCTGTCTGGAAGATGCCAGAATTGCCCTTCAGGGCAAAAAAACCTCTTCCACCTGGCATGAAGGGCTTCTGCAGATCTTTGATGCCGTGATGGAAAACAAGCCGTTTATCTTAAATGTATACCGCTGCGTGGGGCGGGAACAGATCGAGAATTATCTGTTCCAGCTTACCTGCGATCTTCTTATGGGCGTGGTAACAGAAAAATCAAAAGATATCCCCATCACGGATGAACAGAAAATTTTTATCTCAGATCTATATAAATACAGCTTTGTAGGGATCATGCTGGACTGGATCAAAAACGGCATGCGCGAAGATTATCGCGAAATCGCAGATGATACCGCAACCGCACTGTACGGAAGCATCGACAACGCCATCCGCAATTTTGCCGCCAGAAACAAAACAGCAGAAATGCATACAGAATAAAAACTTATCAAAACAGACATAATGATAAAAAACTGAACACTTTCGGTATTTTGTAAATAGAATCTTTTTTCCGGATGGGCTATCATAGCCTCAACAGCAACAAAGAACAGTTAATCCGATACAAACAGGTATCTCATTTACGAAAGGTGGATGTCATATGTCAGATAAAAAAGGATTCATGGGACTTGCAGCACTTGCGGCAGCCGGAGCCGGCGCAGCCATGCTGATGAAAAAAACAAGAGAGATCAACGAAGAGGAAAACCTCCATGTGAAAGAAACTACTACAAACTACCGCAACACCGAGCGTGGAAAGCATGACAAAAACAGCAAAGGGATTTATTATTCCAACGGTAACTACGAAGCCTTTGCCCGTCCGGAAAAACCGGAAGGTGTGGACGACAAGCATGCCTACATTGTAGGAAGCGGTCTTGCTTCCCTGGCTGCTGCATGCTTCCTGGTAAGAGACGCACAGATGCCAGGTGATCATATCCACATCCTGGAAGCCATGGATATTGCCGGAGGTGCCTGCGATGGAATCTTTGATCCGTCCAGAGGCTATATCATGCGTGGCGGTCGTGAGATGGAAAACCATTTCGAGTGCCTGTGGGATCTTTTCCGCAGTATTCCTTCCCTTGAAAAACCGGGTGCTTCTGTTCTGGACGAGTTCTACTGGCTGAACAAGCACGACCCGAACTATTCTCTCTGCCGTGCAACCGTCAACCGTGGACAGGATGCCCACACCGACGGAAAATTTAACCTGAGCCAGAAGGGCTGCATGGAGATCATGAAGCTGTTCATGACAAAGGATGAGGATCTTTACGATAAAACCATCGAAGATGTATTTGATGATGAAGTATTTGATTCCACCTTCTGGCTGTACTGGAGGACCATGTTCGCATTTGAAAACTGGCACAGTGCTCTGGAGATGAAGCTTTACTTCCAGCGTTTTATCCACCACATTGCAGGTCTTCCGGATTTCAGCGCCCTGAAATTCACCAAGTACAACCAGTACGAATCCCTGATTCTTCCCATGAAAAAATATCTGGAGGATGCAGGTGTTGACTTCCAGTTTAATACTGAGGTCACAAACGTGATCTTTAATTTTAAAGATGGCAAAAAGATCGCCACTGCTATCGAATGCAAGGTAAAAGATGTGGAGCAGGGCATCCTTCTTACAGAAAATGATTATGTTTTCGTCACTAACGGAAGCTGTACAGAGGGTACGATCTACGGCGACCAGAACCACGCGCCAAACGGCGATGCGGAGGTCCGTACCAGTGGCGTTTGGTCCCTGTGGAAAAATATCGCGGCTCAGGATCCGTCCTTCGGACATCCGGAGAAATTCTGCTCAGACATTGCCAAGACAAACTGGGAATCCGCTACTGTCACCACTCTGGACGACCATATCATCCCGTATATCACCAACATCTGCCAGCGTGACCCACGTACCGGCAAGGTTGTTACCGGCGGTATCGTAAGCTGCCAGGATTCCAAGTGGCTCTTAAGCTGGACCATCAACCGTCAGGGACAGTTCAAGGATCAGGACCCGAAAAAGGTCTGCGTATGGGTTTACGGACTGTTTACCGATGTTCCTGGTGACTATATCAAGAAACCGATGAAAGATTGTACCGGTAAGGAAATTACCGCCGAGTGGCTGTACCACCTGGGTGTTCCGGTAGATCAGATCGACGATATGGCAGAAAACAGCGCTGTCTGCGTTCCGACCATGATGCCGTACATCACCGCATTCTTCATGCCCCGTACCAAAGGTGACCGCCCGGATGTTATCCCGGATGGCTGTGTAAACTTTGCATTCCTGGGCCAGTTTGCGGAAACTCCTCGTGATACCGTATTCACAACAGAATATTCCGTACGTACTGCAATGGAGGCTGTATACGGACTTTTCGGTGTAGACCGTGGGGTTCCGGAAGTATGGGGAAGCGTTTACGATATCCGTGAGCTTCTGGACAGCAGTGTGAAGCTGATGGACGGAAAATCCCCGCTGGAGATCCAGCTGCCAGGGCCGCTAAATGCACTGAAGAAACCACTTCTTAATGTTGTGAAGGGTACTGTGGTTGAGAAGGTACTGCGGGATCATGATGTGCTGAAGGATTATATGTAAGATATACAGCCTGCCAGACAAATATTCTCAATCCGAAAATTAAGATTTGAACACAGTAACAGAACCTCCGGTTCTATTCGTGCAGCAATCCCCCGGAAATACTTCTCGCGCGGTATTTCCGGGGGATTATTTTATTTTCTGATACTTATTTTCCCAGTGTTTCATTCATACTTCCGGAACGGAAGCCCTGAAGATCCAGAGTCACGTAAGAAAATCCCAATGTACGGAATTTCTCTGTGATCTTTGTTCTTATTTCATTATCTGCAATTTTCAGGATCTCTTCTTCCGGAACCTCGATCCTTGCCATGGTACCGTGGATGCGAACACGGAACTGATGGAATCCCAGATCCATCAGAAACTGCTCGGCCTGATCTACCATGTGAAGCTTCTCCTCGGTAATGGTCTCACCGTATACAAATCTGGAAGCAAGACAGGCGAAGGATGGCTTGTTCCAGGTTGGAAGATTCATGTCTTTTGACAGCTCCCGGATCTCTTCTTTATAGAGGCCTGCTTCCTGGAGCGGACTGCGGACCCCAAGCTCCTGGATAGCCCTTTTTCCCGGACGGTAGTCGCCCAGATCATCCATGTTGGAACCTTCCACGATCATGTTCATATGGCGCGCCTTTGCAGCTTCCCAAAGTCTGATAAAGATGGCTTTTTTACAGATATAGCAGCGGTCCGGCGGATTCTGACGGAACCCCGGGATGTCGAATTCGTTGATCTTGCATATCTCCTGGCAAATGTGATTTTCCTGGCAGAAATCTTGCGTTTCTTTCAGTTCTCTGTCGGTGAAGGAGCATGGACATGCGGTAATGGCCATAGCTTTGTCGCCAAGTGTTTCCTGTGCAGCTTTCAGCAAAAATGTGGAGTCCACTCCACCGGAAAAAGCTACGGCTACACTTCCCAGGGAACGGAGGATTTCCTGGAGTTTTCTGTATTTTTTTTCAAGTGTGATGTTATCTGTTGCTGGCATATGTTCTGTCACCTCGTAATTTGTAAAATCTTATTTTTGCCGAATCCGAATCTGTAATTTTCAGATCTGTTCTTATTGACATGCTCTTGCAATGCTATGTGTGTATTCTTTATTGTAAACGATACCTTTTTGCCATACAAGTATTTTCTACCTGACAGATGTACTATGAAATTTATTAGTATCCTCTCTGTTTCCAAACATAATAAGACCGGAAATACAGCATATGCCATACTTCCAGTCTTTCTTTTTACAGTTATTACATTTCGATCACATCAAGATCATCCGGAACAAACAGATTTCCGTGATAATACTCTCTGCCTTCTGCTCCGTAAAGCTCTTTACGTTTCTTAATGTTCTTATCCTCTGTGTGATACAGGACAAGATTCTTAACTCCAAGGTTCTCAGCCAGCTCACTGGCATCCTTAACTGTGGAGTGATGCTTCTCATATGGATTGAAGATATCACGCTGTCCATACAGACAGAATGCTTCGTGGAACATCCAGTCGCTGCCTTTTGCGTATTTCTCTTCACATTCATTGTATGGCTCGTCTCCGCAACAGGTAAGCACCTTACCGCCGTCGTAGATCATCTGGAAACCGAACTGTTTCGCCTTGGTGGAACCGATATCAAAGAAGGTCACTTTCTTATTAAGAATTGCTTTTTTCTCGCCGTCTTTTACCTCGATCAGATGAAGTCTGTCACCGATGTACTGTGTCTCCTTCTTATTCAGAAGCTTAAATGCCATGTCTTTGAGAAGTCCGATCACTTCATCATGAGCATAGATGTTTGCCTCGCCCTGATAAGTGCCTTTTTTCATGTTCTGGCAAATGATGCGGATCACCCACACGATCCCCATGATATGGTCTACGTGCTTATGTGTAACAAAGATCTCATGAACATCCATCAGATCAACGCCAGCCTTCTTCAGCTGAGAAAGCACTGTATTTCCGCCACCTCCGTCAACCAGAAAATGGCCGTACTCATCGCTGAGCACAAAACATGTATTGTAGCACTCTGTTACCAGTGCGTTACCTGTTCCAAGCATGGTTAATTTCATTCTGTTCTCCTCCTGTATAGCCCTGGTCATCAAACATTCAGCCACCCACCATTCTGCTCTCTGACACTCTAACCGGCTGTCTCTGGTCATATTACAGACAAATATACAACCGTTTAATTTTTTGTTTTCTTATTTTTTCTGTGTTTTTCGTGTCCAATGATAACATTATGAAGAAATATTTTCAATGAGATCCATTCATTTTCATAGCAGAAAAATCAATCCACAAGTCTTCATAGATTCCTGTTTTCACAGAATCCAGTCCGGTGCTCCCTTGCATCCTCTGTCATCCAGTTTATCTGCATCGCAGATAACAGAAATATATAATATATGGATCCTGTACAAAAACAGGAGCAGTCACATGGCGTACCATGTCTGCTCCTGTTTTATATTTTTGTTATTCCAGCATATCTATCTCTGTCTCAAAATACTGTTCCTGAAACCGGACCTGTTCTTTGATCTCCTGAGCTGTCATGGTCATATCTTCCGGAACTGCCACCCATTTGTCTTCCACATCATTAAGGCGGTGGATGATGGCTATCACTTTTCCTGTAAATTCTTTTACCGGATGATCGATCCCCAGAACGTAAACATCCTGTTCCTCGCCGTCCGGAGCGATGATTCCTTCGATGTAGCCGTAATTTACCGGGTAAAAAAGCTCTTTGTGTTCCGGATGATAACTGTTCATTGGACGGTCGATCATGATATGTACAAGCTGGCCCGGAGTCGGTTTCTTCTTTTCATAAATCATCTGCTTCATTTATATTCCTCTTTAAGCACATACAATAAATTAACAGATTTTTCTATTATGCCAGTAAATCGAAGATTTTTATTTCAATCCGTTCTTCGTTTTACCATATCTCAGACTCTACAGCCGCACGCTCAATGCCAAGACCCTTCATATATCGATCCATAAATGCGTTGAATCCTTTCACACCTTCTGCTTCCGGCGCCAGTGTGCTGCCTTCGTTTCCTTTGAAGACATCTTCATCCAGGAAATCCGCAAGGTCTTCGCCTTCTCTCCTGTTAATCAGATAGGAAGCCAGAAGTGCGATTCCCCAGGCTCCGCCTTCTCCTGCTGTGGACATTACAGATACCGGTGCATCTACCGCATCTGCAAGAATCTGCTGGCCGACCCCCTTTGTCTTAAAGAGGCCGCCGTGGCCCAGAAGCTTATCAATTTTTACATGCTCCTGATTCAGAAGGATATCCAGACCTACACGCATGGCGCCGAGGCAGGTGTAAAGATTATTTCGCATAAAGTTTGCCAGTGTAAATTTGCTCTCAGGAGAACGTACAAACAGTGGACGTCCCTCTTCAAAGCCGGTCATATGCTCGCCGGAGAAATAGCAGTAGGAAAGAAGTCCGCCACAGTCCGGGGCGCCTTCCATGGCTTTGTTATAAAGAGTTCCGAACAGTTTGTTCATATCTACTTCCATGCCCATAGCTTCTGCAAATTCCTTAAACACATTTACCCATGCGTTCAGATCCGAAGTACAGTTGTTGGAATGTGCCATGGCAACCGGATCTCCTGCCGGAGTGGTAACCATATCGATTTCTTTATACGGTTTGGAAAGTGCCTTCTCCAGGACGATCATGGCAAATACAGATGTTCCCGCAGAAACATTTCCGGTACGCCGGCGGACACTGTTTGTGGCAACCATACCGGTTCCTGCGTCTCCCTCAGGCGGACACATCGGGATTCCAGCTTTCAGCTTTCCACTTACATCCAGAAGCTTTGCGCCTTCCTCAGTAAGAACTCCTGCATCCTGACCTGCCACCAGAGCTTTCGGCATAATATCGCGAAGCTTCCATGGGAAACCATAAGGCGCAATCAGTTCATCGAACTTCTGAACCATCTCCTCGTTATAGTCCTTCGTTTCACTGTCGATTGGGAACATACCTGCCGCATCACCGATACCAAGAACTCTTTTTCCGGTGAGTTTCCAGTGCACATAGGCTTCCAGAGTGGTGATATAATCGATATCTTTTACATGCTCCTCACCGTTAAGGATCGCCTGATACAGGTGTGCGATGCTCCATCTCTGAGGGATATTGTAATGGAAAAGCTCTGCCAGCTTCTCAGAGGCTTCTCCTGTGATGTTGTTTCTCCAGGTACGGAACGGGACCATCAGCTCTCCCTCTTTATTAAACGGCATATAGCCATGCATCATGGCACTGACACCAAACGCACCTACGCTTGTAAGCTCCACTCCATATTTTTTCTGAACATCTTCTGCCATATCCTGGTAACTGCCCTGGAGACCTTTCCAGATCTCCTCCAGGCTGTATGTCCAGATACCATCCACATACTGGTTCTCCCATTCATAGGCTCCGGATGCGATGGGCTGGTTCTTATCGTCCACCAGAACTGCCTTGATCCTTGTGGAACCAAACTCAATACCAAGAGCCGTGCGATTCTCAAGAATTGCTGTTTTTGCCTCATTTACTCCCATTGTAAAAAACCTCCCGTATTATTTGCTGAAATACATGCTGTTCCATCTCAGCTCATTCTGCAGATTCCGGATCGTTGTATCGCCATCAATATAAACCGCTTCAATCCCCATAGCTGCTGTTTTCCAGTCACCCTCGCCACCGAAGCCATAGCCTTTTTCCATCAGTCGCTGGATCGCAAGTCCCGGAAGCTGTTTCAGGGAGCCCAGATCACCAAAGTGTGTTACGATAGCCTGATAATTTTTCTCCTCGAGGAAGCGCTCAAAACCGATCTCGATCCCTGCCTGGACTGCTACATGCTTCTTAAATTCCTCAGGGTCATGTCCATCCAGAATCATATCGTATTTATTATAATATTCTTCTACCAGAACATCAATATCTCCCTGGCTTACATCCTGAACATATTCTGCGATCTCATTAACCGGATAAGCATCGATCTCCCAGTTTTTCCTGGGGATGGGTGATAGTGGTAATGCCCTGTCCCTGTCTTGCATATAGTGAATTATCATAGCCGGTTACCGCAACATCTTCCGGGATCCTTTTGCCCTGACGTTCCAGTTCTTCCATGACCTGGACAGCGATCTGTTGTTTTTATTATTTATCAAAAGTTCCATATAAAGAAAGGCCGGAACACCCTCTCCATTCTGGTGTTCCGGCCTTTATATGCTGCCTTGCATATTTATTTCAAAGTTTTTGCTGCCTTCCGATCATTTCCTGCCTTAGCGGTACATCTTCATATAATCCCCGTGTGCCTCGATCAGCTCATCACACATTGCCTGGATGTCTTTGATGTTCAGCTCTGCACCTGTGTGCGGGTCCATCATGGCTGCCTGATAGATCTTCTGGCGGTCTTTGGTCACTGCTGCCTCAATAGCAAGGAGCTGCGGGCTGACATTGGATGAGTTCATAGCTGCCAGCTGTGTAGGAAGCTTGCCCACTTTTACCGGATGTACACCGGTTCCGTCGATATAGCATGGAACCTCTACGCAGGCATCCGGCGGAAGGTTGTCGATGTAACCGTTGTTAAGAACATTTCCACCGATCTTGTACGGTGTGTTTGTAACAACAGCCTCCATGATGTAGGAAGCATACTCTTTACTTCTCTCATGGCCGATCTTGCCATCCTTGAGGATATCCTCGCGCTCTTTTTCCCAGCCCTCGATCTGTTTGATACATCTTCTCGGATATTCGTCAAGCGGAATATTGAACTCCTCGATCATCTCCGGATATTTGGATTTAATGAAGAACGGATTATACTCTGCATTGTGCTCACTGGACTCTGTGCAGTAGTATCCAAGATGACGGATGTACTCGTAACGTACCATATCCTCATGCTTCTCGCCGGAGGTATTCTTCTCCTCGGCGATTCTGCGGATCTCCGGGTACAGGTCGTTTCCGTCTTTGTCATGGATCTCAAGAAGCCATGCCATGTGGTTGATACCTGCGATCAGCTCGGTACGTCCCTCAAGCTTGTCTTCCATTCCCATTCCCTCAAGAAGTTTCTGGGAGCAGACCTGAACGCTGTGGCAGAGACCTACGGTGCGGATCTTTGTGAAACGCTGCATATAGCCGGTGAGCATTGCCATAGGGTTGGAGTAGTTCAGGAACAGAGTGTTCGGGCAGACCTCTTCCATATCCCGTGCGAACTCTTCCAGAACCGGAATGGTACGAAGTGCACGCATGATACCACCAATTCCCAGGGTATCTGCGATAGTCTGTTTGATGCCGTATTTCTTCGGGATCTCAAAGTCTGTTACTGTACATGGCTCATAGCCGCCTACCTGAATGGCATTGACTACGAAGTCTGCATCACGAAGTGCATCTTTACGGTTCTCAGCACCGAGATATGTTTTGATCACTGCGCGATCCTCATTTACGTTGTGGTTGATGGCACTTAAGATAATCCTGGAATCCTCCAGTCTCTTCTCGTCGATATCATAAAGTGCGATCTCGCTCTCGCGAAGTGCCGGTGTGCACATACAGTCGCCAAGTACATTTCTTGCGAAAACCGTGCTTCCAGCTCCCATGAATGTAATTTTGATCATGTTCGTTTCCTCCTGCTTTCTTTGTTGGATCTCTTATCCGGAATTGTTATATTTTTCTTTAAAATTCCTGATTTTCTGCTATTTCTGCGGTGCAGTCCCGCTTCGTTTTCTTTGTGATCTTATCATACTACCAGAAACTTGTTTAAAATATGTACTTTGATGTTAATAATTGTTGTTTTGTTGCATGAGATACCTGGAAGTAATTTTCTATAACATTTCTTATGACATAAAAAACTCTCTGCCCGATACCAGAATTTTATATATTCTGGCACAGACAGAGAGTTTTTTTCTTCGTGAAATATATCACAGAATCAGTCCTCAGATTCCGTATAATCCCCTTTTTTCCCCTTCACTACAAGTTTTCTCTTTTCTTCCTTGTATTCTCTCGGACTTCTTCCTGTTCTTGCCTTGAATACCTTGGAAAAAGCCAGCGGATCTCCATACCCTACTTTTGCAGCTACTTCACTGACCTGAATATCTCCGTTTTTCAGAAGAGTCTTTGCCTTCTCGATGCGAAGATTCATAAGATATTCCTGCGGCGAGCATCCGAGGCTTTTTTTAAACGAGCTGGTAAGATAGCTCCGGTTGACGCCAATGCGGTCTGCCAGCTCATTGATCTTCAGCCGCTTGTCAAAGTTGGCTGCAATGTAATCCACTGCATGCTCCACATAAACGGAATTTGGATATCTGTGGGATGGAAGAAGCTTGCCTTCTCTCAGACATGCATCCCGGTTATCTGTGATCAGGTCAGAAAAAAGAAGCATCAGAAGTCCGTTCCGTTTCAGTTCATTTTCAAAAACGAGCTTGTTGGTCCGTACCATTGCATCAATATACTTCGCCGCATTTTCCATGCAGTGGATCCTTCGGACCGGATTTTCCCTGCTGAAGCCGCTTACATGGATCACTTCCTCTGCAGTCATTCCCTCAAATCCCACCCAGCGGTACGTCCAGGGATTATCCATGTCTGCCTCATACCAGGCCTCCACACTGGCTGGGATCAGAAATGCTTCTCCACCTGTCAGATGATACTGATGGCCATCCATCTCAAAAACTCCGCTTCCGGATTCCACGATATGAAGTACATGAGAGATCCTTTTATTTGGTCCAAATCGATGTCCCGGATCGCATTTTTCCCACCCACAATAAGTAAGACAGAGATCCACCGCACCTTTCTTTAAATTCTCCAGACATTTATAGCTGTCCGAGTTTGTAAAACCAACTGTGTGAAGCAACTTGTCACCTCCCTGATGTCATATATTATGTTTCCGCCTGTGAGCTGCTCCGCCACCCAATAACAGGCCGCCATATCCGGCGGCCTGTTATTTTTCTGGTCAGGCGGATGTTTTTCTGCAGATAATTTTTATTCCATCATTTACAGAAATCAGTCCTCTGCTTCAATTGTATACAATACAGAATGGAAATCACCGTTTGTCTTATTGCAATAGTCACGATCAACCGGGATTCCTGCATACATCAGCTCATTTCCGTAAGCTTTCAGGCACTTATCTTCCCATTTTACTTTGTAAAGCTGGTCCTCGTCAAGACCCTTGAAGCGCAGACGCATCCAGGAAGCATTGACCTTGTTCAGTCTTTCATAGTATCCAGCAACTGCCTGTTTTTTGTCTCTGGAAACAACCATCCATGCAGTATCATTTCCTTCGAACGGGCTTAAGATACGGTAGAAATCGCCCTCCACCTGGATCAGGTCACGATGTTCCTTCATGAATTCCACCTGTGCCTTTACCTCTTCGATCTCTTTGGCACTTAAAAGGTTCAGATCCAGCTCATAGCCAAAGGTTCCGAAATATGCCACATTTGCTCTTGTAGAAAGCGGTGTGGTACGGTGCAGCTGATGATTCGGTACTGCTGATACATGAGATCCCATGCTGACGATCGGATAAACAAAGGAGGTACCGTACTGAATCTTTTCTCTCTCTGCTGCATCGGTATCATCACTGGTCCATGTCTGCGGTGCAAAATACAGCATTCCCGGATCAAATCTTGCTCCGCCGCTTGCGCAGGATTCAAAGAGGATGTCAGGGAATCTCTCTGTCAGTCTTGTATACAGCTCATATACACCAAGGATATATTTATGCATAGTCTTGCCCTGATCTGCTGCGGAAGCTCCGCGGCTGAACGGCTCGGACATATAACGGTTCATATCCCATTTAATATAAGAAATGGAAGATTCCTCGATAACTTTGGAGATGGAATCATAAATAAAATCCACTACTTCCGGTCTGGAAAAATCAAGAACGTGCTGATGTCTTGAGTGGGACTCAAAACGGTCCGGTGCTCCGATGAGCCAGTCCGGATGTGCTCTGTAGCAGTCGCTGTTCTTGTTTACCATCTCAAGCTCTACCCAGAGACCGAATTTCAGTCCCATCTCCTCGATCTTGCGGGAAAGTCCGGAAATTCCGTTTGGAAGCTTATTCTTATTTACAAACCAGTCGCCAAGGCCCTGGTAATCATCGTTTCTGGTTCCGAACCATCCGTCATCCAGAACGAAAAGCTCTACTCCAACCTCTTTGGCTTTTTTTGCAATATTAAGGATTTTTTCCTCATCAAAATCAAAATAGGTTGCCTCCCAGTTATTAAGAAGGATCGGGCGTGCATGATTTCTCCATTTTCCGCGCATCAGGCGGTCACGGTACAGTCTGTGGTAAGCCTGGCTCATTCCGTTTAAGCCCTTATCGCTGTATACCATAACGACCTCCGGAGTCTGGAATTCCTCATCTCTGGAAAGCTCCCAGGAAAATCCCTGTGGATTGATCCCCATCATAACTCGTGTCATCTCGTAGGTGGAAACCTCGACCTGTGCAAGGAAGTTGCCGCTGTACACAAAGCTGAAGCCGAAAACCTCGCCTGTATCTTCTGTTGTATGAGGACGCTTCAGCGCAATAAACGGATTCTGCTCAGAGCTGGAGCCGGTTCCTGCAAGACTCTGTACAGCCTGTGTACCCATCTCAAGTTTGCGTGTTTTTACATAGCGCTCACGTGCCCACGCACCGGAAAGATGGATCATCTCATAATCCATATCCGGGAACTCCACTGCTGCACTCATCACGTTCTCAAGACGGATCTTCTGATCCCCTTTCTGAACAAGGCGTGCACTTCTGGTGACCACCGGGTAATCCTCATATACGGAATATGTAAGAACAAGGTCTGTGTCCATCACAGAATCATGAAGTGTAATGTCCAGAGATGTTGCCTCTTCCTCGTTCTCTGTGTAGGTTGCCGGAAGACCGGCAAGCTTCTTCTTGCCGCCGTAAATCTCATGAGAAACATATTTGAAATCTACGATCTCGCTTCCGTTCTCCTGACGAACAGTAAGGGCAGGATTTCTGTAATCACCGGTTCCGTAAACAGGATACTCCTGTTTGGTATACTGCATGGAAAGAAGTCCCGGTTCCGGAACGCATACAGCCATCAGGGAACGCATGATCTCCTCGTGAAGATAACTGAAATCCTCTTTATCGCGGATAGCTTTTCCATAGTACAGATTCTCCATCTGGCCATTTTCCATGATACAGGTGATGTAGCTTAAATGTTTGTTATAAATGTGGAATGTCTTTGATCCCTCGTGAAATTTGATCGGCATAATTTTCTCCTTTTTTCGTTTACTGCGGATAAAAATATCCGCCTCTTTCCTTAAGAATCATCAGATAACTGTGCATTTTGGCATTTGCTTCGATAAAAATACCGCTGACAACCTTAATAACCAAATCCTCAGTTATATACATTGTCAGCGGTCTTGTATTACCTTATGTAATATTTCTGATTACAGTTTTCCACCGCTGGTAGCAATACCTTCGATAAACTGTTTCTGGAAGATCATGTAGATCACGATCATCGGAATGCAGGCGATCAGAGATGCAGCCATCAGTTCCGGGAATTTGGATACGTACTGGCCCTGCATCTTTGCAAGTGCGGAAGAAAGTACCAGCATATCCTTATCTGTATTAACGATCATCGGCCACATCAGATCTTTGAATGCGAATACAGCTGTGAAAATTCCAAGTGCGACCATACTGGATCTTGTAAGTGGTGCCATGATGTAAAGGAAGGTCTGACCGATGTTACATCCGTCAAGTCTGGCAGCCTCCTCCAGATCCTTCGGCAGTCCCATATATCCCTGTCTCAGAAGGAAAGTACCGAATGCAGTAACAATACCTGGGAATACAAGGGCAAAGATCGTATTCAGCATACCCATCTTGCTGACCATCAGGTACTGCGGGATGATGAAGATCTGTACCGGAACCATCATCTGGAACAGTACAAGACTGAAGCAGAGATCACGGCCCTTGAAGTTCAGTCGTCCAAATGCATAGCCTGCCATAGTTGCTGTAAGAACCGCACACACTACTCGGAAGAAGATCAGAAGCAGTGTATTCTTGTACAGAAGCAGGAAGTTCATGTTATTGATAACAGAAATAAATGCGTCTTTTCTCCATATTTTCGGGAAAATGGTGAAAGGATCTACAGATGTTGCTTCCGTTACAGTTTTAAAAGCTGTCAGGATCATCCAGATAAATGGCACAAGCATCGTTATGGACACAATGATCAGTATGACATGTATTAAAATAGTGGTTAATTTCTTTTTTGTTTCCATACTATCCATGGTTAATCCCCCTTTTTAGTTGTAGAATACCCATTTCTTCTGACCGATCATCTGGAATACTGTCAGGATCATGGTGATAATAAGAAGTACTACTACGATCGTAGCGCCGTATCCCATGTTCTTATTGATAAATGCATATTTATAGAACAGGTAAACCAGTGACTGAGTCTTGGTAAGTGCCGGGTTTGACTTGTCAATAACCATATAGATCAGGTCGAATACCTGAAGGGATCCGATCACACGGGTAACAAGTACGAAGAAAATGGTTGGTGAAAGAAGCGGGACCGTGATGTTAAAGAATGCATTCACGCCTGTTGCACCGTCAATGGATGCTGCTTCATAATAATCTCTCGGGATTTCCTGAAGTCCTGACAGGAAAAGAACCATATTGTAACCGATGATAGACCATACACCGATGATCGCAACTGCAAATACTGCAATTTTCGGATTAGAAACCCAGTTTACATGAACATGGAAAACGTTATTGATAAGACCATAATCAGAGTTGAACAGCCATCTCCATACCATGGCTACCGCTGCCGGAGCTGCTACCATCGGAAGGAAGATGATGGTTCTGTAAATAGAACGGCCCTTCATCTTTCTGTTAAGAAGTACTGCAAGAACAAGTGCGATGACAATGGAAAAAGGGACCTCCACGATCGCATATTTGAATGTGTTGATCAGTGCCTGCCAGATCTCTTTATCTGCAAAAACCTTCTGGTAGTTCTGTAAACCGATAAAGATATTTCCTTTACCAAAATCTCCTGTCTTGAAAAAGCTCTGGTAAATAGTCTGGAAGATCGGAATGATGTTCAATACGATCAGTCCGATTGTTGTTGGGAGAATAAACAGCCAGCCCCAGAGGAACTCACTGCGCTCTCTCTTTGTCCGTGCCTGTGACTTGGTAGTTTTAGCCATAAGAATCACTCCTTCTATTCCTTCTATGTATGAGGCCGCTGCACCTGAGTGCGGCGGCCCCTCTCATTACTGCACTTAATTATCGGTGTTTCTTAATGCTTACTCCTCAGCCAGCTTCTCGTTCATCTGATCAGCCATCTGCTTGCAAGCCTCTTCCATTGTGATGTCGCCTGTGTATACGCCTTTAAGGATCTCGTTGTCCTCGTTCTCCCATGTTACAGTAGATTTGGAGTATGGACGGATCTCCATGTCATCCATCATGTTCAGATAAGCCTGAAGGTTGAAGTCTGCGGATTTAGCCCATGCATCAGATGTATCTTTGTATGCACTCATTGTAACACCAAGCTCAGCCTGTTTCTCCTGAGCCTCTTTGGATCCGAGGTACTCGATCAGCTGCCAAGCTTCGTCTGTGTGCTCACCGGAAGCAGATGCTGCCCATCCAAGTCCGTTATATGAGGAAGCTCTTCTGCCTGTCTCAGCGTTTTTAGGAAGCTCTACACAATCACAGTTAGCTGCTGTGTACTCGTTCTCTTTAAATGCTGCAAGCATCCAGGAGCCCTGGCATGTCATAGCGATCTTGCCAGCCTCGAAAAGTACGTCCTCGTTGTTCTCGGACATTGTCTCAAGAGACGGGATCACGCCATCCTTGATCCATCCTTCCAGTGTCTGCATAGCTGCGATCGTCTTCTCATCATCCCAGCCGGATTTTGTCTTGTCATCGCTGATGATGTATCCGCCGTTATCATAGATCAGGTTGTAGTATCCGGCCTGGTTGTTATCATTTCTCATTCCGAGACCGTACTGGGAACCATCATCCTTAGTAAGCTTCTTAGCTGCCTCTGTAACATCATCCCATGTCCAGTCAGCTGTCGGATAATCAAGTCCTGCCTCGTCAAATAATGTCTTGTTGTACCAGAGAGCGATTGTATCTATATCCTTCGGTACTGCATAATATTTATCATCGTATGTATACAGTCCCCAGATATCCTCCGGATAGTTCTCCGGATCGATCAGATCGCTGTCTTTGATCTTATCGGTCAGATCAAGAAGCATATCGTTGGACATGTATCTCTGACTCTCGTTGGAGTGCATCCAGAATACGTCCGGAAGGGAACCACCCTGTGCACCGGCCTCGAGCATTGTCCAGTACTCATCCCATTTAACAACGGAGATCTCTGTCTTGATTCCTGTCTTCTCTGTGAAGTCTGCGAGAATTTCTTTGATTCCCGGCTCCTGGTTGGTGTCCCAGATGGATACGGAAAGTGTAACATCGTCACCTTTTGCATATACCGGAACTGCTGTCATTACCATGGCACCTGCTAACAATAATGCTGCTACTCTTTTGAAATTCATAACTTCTTCCTCCTTTTAAATCTTTCTTATTTTCCCTCTTTCTTTTGGTCAGTTTTTATATTTTTTCACGTCCCTGACCGTTGATATTATTATAATTGCACATGGAAAAATGATAAATGGATTATTGTCATTTCAACATGGAAAAATGTTACTTTTTATTCATTTTATCCATTTTTTGTTCATACTTAGTTAATTATTCGTCATTTTTACATGTTTTCTTTCATTTATTACATATATTTTCATATTTTTCACTATTTATGAGCATATTTTGGCACCCATTTATTTCCTTGTAGCAAAACCAACATTTTTACATATCTGTTTTTGTATGTTTTTACTAACTCAGCACATGTATAAATGTCATTTTCCAAAAAACACAATTTTCCTTTCCTAACATAATTCCATGCGTGCCATCATTTTCACATGTGCACGCAAAGTTCCATGTTTTTTTATACAGTCCCATAAACCGTGCTGATACTTATCTGCGTCCCCTCTCTTTACACACAATCAAAAACTATGCTAAGATTAGCTGTATCGGACTTTTCCCATATGGTCTGTTTTCATTTCTACATTTCTATATAAGGAGGTATTTCGTTATGAATCTTTTAAATGAAGATAATGTCGTCCATGTATTTCTCAACAAGCTGGGTGACATCGTGATCGCCAATCTTCTTTTTATTCTCTGCTGCATCCCCGTGATCACCATTGGGCCGTCACTAACTGCCCTTTATCACTGCATGATGCGTACAGTAAAAGGGAATAACAACGGCACAACGAAAACATTTTTCAGAGCTTTTAAGGAAAACTTCAAACAGTCACTGATCATATGGCTGCTGATCCTTGCTGCCGGAACCATGATCATCCTGAATATCCGCTTTCTGCTCCATGCAGAAGGAAGCGCTGCACATATGCTGTTTTATCTTTCTGTGGGGGTTCTGACTTTGCTGATAATTTTTACTTTATACATATTCCCGGTAATCGCAACCTTTGCCAATACACTGGGGGCACTTTGCAGAAATGCATTTCTGCTGGCATTTATGCATTTCCCCACAACGATCGCCATTGCGGTGATCACGATCTTTCCATTGTATATGACATATCTCGATGCAAAGCTGCAGCCACTTTACGCATGCTGCTGGTTTTTCTTTGGATTTGGACTTGTAGCTTTTATAAATTCGATGCTGTTGTATCGATTTTTTAAAAAGCTGCTTCCTCCGGAGGAGGATATTTCGCTTTTGTGATGAAAAGCTTGGGAAAATTGTTATTTATTTAGATATAGTATTTTTAGATATAGTATTTTCGCTTTTCAAAGCGGAGGAAATCTGCGAGGGGGAAAGCACTCAGAGTTGCGAAGCCCGTTTTTCCCCCTCGCGCTCCCCCTTTCCGGGCACGCTATATTGTCGTACACTGTGGGAATGTGTTAGTGTATTGGCACGGCGATGTATTCTACGGTATTGATGATGCTGCGCTATGCCGATGAGGATGCCGATGTATTCTACGGTATTGATAATGCTGCGCTATGCCGATGAGGATGCCGATGTATTCTACAATATCAATATCACATCTCGCCCCAGCGCCAATACATTACCACAACAACTCACCTCCAAGTCGACAGCGAAGCGCCTCGACCCATTCTTCCCCGGCAGGCCACAGGGAAACTCAGCCTTTCGTCCCAGTCATCCAGCGCAGCGCTGATGACCCATCCAACTCCCGGGAAACCACCTCACTTCCCACTCTGAACCAAATTCCCACTCCGTCTACTCATTTTCCTATCTGCTCTCTCCTTACTTGTAATCCCTCCGATAATCCAGAATTTTTACAGGAGGAATCAGATGCTATCTGCTCCCTCCTCACCTGTAATCCCTCCCGCCATCGCCACTCTATCCCTTCCGCCCTGAAAAGCCAGCCCGTGAGGCGTGTGCTGTCTGTCACCGGACTCTGCAGGAGGGGAGCTGCTTCTTAGGCGGCGGAAATCTGCGTTGCTTCAAAAATTCTCGCTGTCTGAGCGGCTTCAGACGCGAGTTCGAGAATTTTTGAAGCGGTTTTAGCAGAATTCCGGCGCCTTAGAAGCCAGCCCCCGACGAAGCCCCGGTGACAGACAGCACACGCCTCACGGGCGTCCCCTTTCCCCCTTTCCCATTGCCCTCCCCACCCCAATATTGTATAATCATCTCATACAACATCCACCCCATTTTGTAACCCAAAATTACATTTAGTTTTTGCTGCATAACAAAAAACAGGAGGCCCAACCAAATGAAAAAAGAACCCAACCCACAGCACACCCTCTCCGTCTACTTCTGCGGCCAGGAAGACTGCGGTCCGAACCACTCCTTCGGCCCGGCCATGCGCCCACACTACCTTCTCCACGTGATCTTCCACGGCAAAGGCATCTACCAGTGCAGCGGCCACACCTACCATCTGAAAGCAGGCGACGCCTTTCTCATCCGCCCCATGGACTCCATCTACTACCGCGCTGACAGCTCCGAACCCTGGAGTTATGCCTGGGCAGGCTTTGACGGCTCCGCCTGCAAAGAAATCCTGAAACAAACCGTATTTTCCGACACCCCAATCTTCACCCCGGAAACACCCTCCCGGCAAAACAGCCTCCTCACCCACATGCAAAGCCTCCTTGACACCTTTTCCGAAAACAACGGAAACGACCTTGCCTCCACAGGAAACCTCCTCCTGATACTATCCGACATGCAAAAAAAGCCCTCCGAAAGCAGGACCGACATCTCAAACCTGTACTTTCAGAAAGCCTCCGAATACATCAGAAACAACTATGCCTACCCCATCCAGATCTCAGACGTGGCACACTACGTAGGAATCGACCGTTCCTATCTTTACCGAATCTTCATGGAACATGAAAACACCTCCCCAAAACAATATCTCCTGAAACACCGCCTCCAGATGGCAGCCCAGCTTCTCTGCTCCTCCTCCTGCACCATCACAGAAGCAGCTCTCTCCTGCGGCTTCCGGGACGCTCCCTCCTTCTGCAACTACTTCCGCCAGGGAACCGGCTACACCCCAAAGGAATTCCGCAAAGCCTACAGCGGAACCATCTACACCTGACCAGACACCCGCACTCCGTCCTTTACCAGCCGGTCGGAAGATGATGGCTCCTAATCGCAGTTATAACAGCAGACCGAAACAATTCCATAACAGCAAAAAAAGACGGAAACCATCCCGCAGACTCTGCAAATGATCTCCGTCTTTTATTTTTTTCCTGAAAAGAAATGCTTGATAAACACATACAAAACAATAATAAAAGCAAACACATAACCAAAGGCGCCCAACGCCGGAATCCCCCACAGCTTTGGTTTCATATCCGTAGTACAGATAATACTGGAACTGATCAGAAGTGCCATCACCCACAGCCCCATCACAATATTCCGCACCAGCCGCCGCAAAAGCCACGCCAGATCATCCGAGGCATGAAGATCCAGATTGATCTTCGTCTGCCCTTTCATACAGCCCTGAAGGAAATCCGCCGCCAGAGAAGGAATATCCACTGCACGTTTCAGCGACCAGGCAAGATTTTTTCCTTCTTTTTTGATCTCACGCTTCCAGTTCCCATTGCTGAACAGCTGCTCCTTGAGCCTTGCCGCAGCAATCTGTGTCATATTGATGTCCGGACATATCTCAGCCAGAACCCCCTCCACATGAGTCAGCCCCCTTGCAAGCATAGTCAGTCCGTGAGGCATCATGATCTTATTTTCTTTCATGACCTCCATCAGGTCCACCATCACTTCAGCCACATCAATGTTCCCCATATCCGCAGTACCGTATTTCTCCATAAGTCCGCGGAGATCCTCATAAAGCTTGCTGGAATCCGGTTTGCCTTTAAACTCCCCAAGAGCCAGGACCGCATCCTGGATCTTGCCGATGTTGTTCATGGCAACCCCTTCAATAGCTTCTGCGATCAGCTGACGATCGTGCTCTGTAAGCCGTCCCATCATTCCCATATCGATCCAGACGATCTTTCCATCCTGGATCCGCACGTTTCCCGGATGGGGATCCGCATGGAAAAAGCCATCCTCCATCACCTGTTTGATGAAATTATCCACATATTTCGTTCCGACCTCATTAAGATCATAACCATTGGCCAGAAGCGCAGCCTTGTCATTGACGGCAAAACCGTCAATATATTCCATCACAAGAATATGCGGCGAAATATACTCACGGTAGAGAATCGGTACTTTCACAAAAGCCACATCTTTGTTCTTTTTTGCAAATTCTGCCATATTTGCAGCTTCTGTCAGGAAATTCATTTCCTCCTGGGTCACAGTCCACAGTTCACTTAAAACCATGTTCAGATCCACCATGCCCTTAATGCTCACCGGCGGCATCAGGCGCACTGCTTTATGCATCAGGCCGATATCCCTGGCCATGGTCTCATAGATTCCCTTTCGCTGAACCTTGATCACAACCTCGTCACCTGTTTTCAGCGTGGCCCGATGCACCTGGGCAATCGATGCTGCTCCCAGAGGTTTCTGCTCAATATGCTGAAATTCTGCCTGCCACGGACAGCCCATGGACTCTTCCAGTACCTCGATCACCTGGGAAAAAGGCATCGGTGGTACATCAGAGCAGAGCTTCATCAGCTCGTCACAGTAGCGTTTCGGCAGAATATCGGAACGAAGAGACATGATCTGACCCAACTTAATATAAGTTGGGCCCAGATCTTCCAGTATGAGCCGGAGCTTCTCAGGAGAAACACCCCGGGTAATGGCATGTTTTTTCAGAACGGCTGTGATCTCTCTCAGCCGTTCTCCATATCCGCCTTTCTCTTTTTTCTCCTTTTCTTCTCTGCCCATAAACTTCTCCATTTACTGCTTCGTCTGCGTTGTCGTTTAGTCAAGCGGATATTTGCGATCCGCAGTCGGTTACTCTGCTGCCTGTTCTTCGCTCCCGGTATCTTCTGCATTTTCTGTTTCCGCAGAAGCTTCCTGTACAGATTCCTCTGCCGGTTCTTCTGCTGTCTCGGCTTTCTCCTCAGCAGCCTCGGCCTGCATGTGCTCGATCTGCGCCTTCACAGCAGCCAGCTGCTCCGGTGTCAGCCTGGAAATCGTTGCCTTCAGTTCTTCCTGATCATTCTTTCTGGCTGCAGATTCCTTTACAGAATCAGCAGCTGTCTTAACTGTTGATTTGATGTTATGCTTCAGCTCCTGATTAAGAACCTTACCCTGTTCAACCGTAAGCTCACCCTTTTTTACCAGTTCATCCAGGATTTCTTTGGATTTCTCTGCTGTCACTGCTGCTGTACCAATACCCACCAATAAAATTTTCTTCAGTCCTTCACCTAATTCCATAATATTTTCTCCTTTCCTGAAACCGGCAGCTGCCGGACCATCACACCACAGTCCGACACCAGACCCTATCCTGAAACAAAAGTTTTCTGTTCCTGTCATATTCCCAGAAAAACAAGTCCCTTGGGAACAAAAATGATCAGTCCGACGATCGCTGCCATGATCGCTGCGATCAGTACTGCTCCGGCCGCTGTGTCCTTGGCGATCTTTGCCAGTGGGTGACGTTCCTCCGTAACCAGATCCACAACAGCTTCCACTGCCGTATTCACCAGTTCCAGCGCCATCACCATTCCGAACAGCCCCAGGCAGATGCACCACTCTGTCACGGAAATCCCAAGGATCAGTCCTGCGATCACCACAAGCGCTGCCACCATACAGTGGATCTTCATATTTCTTTCCTTGCGGATGCAGGTAAAAATCCCCTGAAACGCATATCCGAAGCTTTTATACAGCGGATCCTTCTTTCTGCCTGCCATGTTCCTCACCTGATTTCCTGTTTGAATTATTCCCTCCAACGGGAAGTATGGGATTATTATAACAAGTTTGTAGTAATATTTCCAGTATTCCGGAAAATTTATGAATATTTAAGGAGTATATGTGGTTATTCACAGACAACTGTTCAAGCGGATAAAAGCATCCGCATTCAGTTAAACCACACATACTCCTGATCCTGTTGCATATTCTGTAAAATTTCCGGATATCCTGAATTATTTTTCCGGATATATATACAGATGTCACATATTATTCCACATTTTTCAGTGCTTCATCCATGGGCACTTGACGGATTCTCCGGAATTCCAGCACTGCTACCACTGCATAGGCTACGATTCCGATCGCTGTCATTTTCACATAGATCATGGGATCCACCCACATGGTGATCCATCCCGAAATACTGGAAAGCATCATCTCGCGGAACAGCACTTCCATGATCTGCCGTTCAACCGGAAGGCTTAACAGCAGGCAGAACACCACCACAAGTGATGTGGAAAGTATATACAAACGGCTGATCTCACCATTTGTATAGCCCAGGATCTTGGTCATAGAAATCGACTGGGCATTTTTTTCGATGATGACCTTGGAAAGCAGATAGATCACCACCAAGAAAATGATCACGGAAAATCCATACATCATTCCCATCATATCTCCCATGGAGACATCCAGCTGCCTGGATATTTTTGTAAGAGCTTCCAGATCAATGACAGAGCCGATATATTTTGAAGGGATGTCCCGGATCTCTGTATCAGAGAAATATCCTCCAAAATAATCATCTCCAAGATCAAACGCCTCATTCAGTTTATCTCTTTCCATAAATACACAGAGGCTTGCCGCATAATCATAGATTCCATCTACTTTAAAGGAATACTCATCCTTCTCGTATTTTTCCTTCAAAGTTATGGTATCGCCCTCCTTGATCCGGAATTTATCTGCATAAGCACTGGAAATATAAACACCCTCTCCCGAAAGATCTGCACGGATATACTTGCTATCCGGCTCCACACCATAGAGAGTGATCTCCTCACTTTTATATTTACCAGGCATGGTATTCAGAGAATATGCAGAAAATTTTTCCGCATCCTTATTATCCGTTCTGGTATCCATATAATATTCCATAAGAGAACTCATGGCATCCGCTTTATTTCCTGAATAGGCACTTGCCGGAACCGAAAGCATGTACTGATATTTCGCCAGCATATTCTCCTGGATCTCAAGCTGATAATGATCCAGCGTAGACGGAAGAAGCATTCCGAAAAACAGCAGCAGATTTGCGAAAACAACTCCCACAAACAGCACCAGATAACTGCTGACATTCTGAAAGATCACCCGGAGGCGAAACCTGGAAAAAATTCCTATCTTCGGACTTAAATACACTGCACGTTTCTGTTTTTTACCGGAAAAATCCCTTCGCAGAAGCTTCAGAGGAGAAAGCTGCAGGCGGTACCTAAGCACCGCATGATCGATCAGTATCATAATGATGACCGGAACTACGGTTGTCAGAAGAAAGGCATCTGCATTCCATACGGTCACATAAGTCGGCAGACTATAGCTCCCGTAATACATGTCTGCACATACACCCTTAAATACGGTATATCCAAGAATATTTCCGATCAGGGCACCGGCCAACGTGACCAGAACCGGAAGCGTCATATAATGAAGGATCAGCTCCCGTCTGGTATAACCGGATGCACGTAACGTACCGATAACACTGGCTTCCTTTCGGATCGTATTGCTGATGGTAATTCCAAACACAAAAGCCATGATCACGATCACAATATAAAGAAGCGTGATGACCATTGCCCTGTCTCCGCCCATATCATCGCCGGTGAAAATGATCGCCTGGTTAAGATAACGTGGGACAAAGGTTTCCAGAGCTACCACTTTGCCAATGTCTTCCATGAGATTTTCGGAAACTTTCTTCTCCTCTTTTTCGTTCTTTGGCTGATGATCATACATCCATGCATAATTGTACCGGAGCTTTTCCTGATCCAGGTTTTCAAATTCCTCCGGGGCTACGATCGCCACACCAAACTTTACAGAATCAAACATGGAATCATTATTATTCTGAAACAGGGCACTGTAATCCGAAAGTGCCACCAGACCTGTGATCTTCCAGGATTTTTCACATCTGATCAGGGTATCTCCTACCTTAAGACTGTTGTTATCCGCATACATACGGTCAATGGCGATCTCACCCTGCCCTGACGGCATTTCTCCCTTCATCAGGCAGACCTTATTCACCTTCTCACGGTTTTTAAAAAAACGCATGGTACTTCCGTTATCCAGATCTTCTTCTATATAGTAGTTCTCATAAAGCTTAACACCGGCAGCTTCAATATCCTTCCACTGAGAACTGTAAATCTTTTCCGCAGTACGGAAATTTCCGTTTTCGATGTTATATTTATCAAAGCTCTCATTATAAGCCTTCAGCATGCTTCCATCGGCTACCAGAAAGCCGGACACAAACCCGATGGTCAGTACCATCAGCAGGAAAACCACCAGATATTTTCCAAATTCCCCCTTCAGTTCCCTGGGGATACGTTTACGTAAAGGATTCTTCATAATGCCCCCTTACCATTCCAGGTCAGCAGCCGGAATCTTCTGCTCATTCTGATAGTTTCTGCGGATCATCCCGTCACGAAGCTTTACCACACGGTCTGCCATATCCTTGATGGCATCGTTATGAGTAACCATGACTATAGTATTTCCGTATTTGTGATTGACTGTTTCGATCAGCTTCAGGATTTCCTTGGAGGTGTTGTAGTCCAGAGCGCCGGTAGGCTCATCACAAAGCAGGATATCCGGATTTTTTACAATGGCACGTCCAATAGCAGTTCTCTGCTGCTGACCTCCCGAAAGCTGGTTCGGAAGCTTCCGCTGATGTTCATAAAGTCCCAGTGTCTCCAGCAGTTCATCCACATCCAGCGGTCTGTCACTTAAATAAGCACCAACTTCAATATTCTCCCTCACAGTCAGATTGGGGATCAGATTATACATCTGAAAAATATATCCCAGATGTTTTCTGCGGTAGAGGGAAAGCTTCTTTTCCTTCATATCCTCCAGCTGTTCTCCCTGAATGGTAATGCTTCCTGCATCTGCTCCGTCAATGCCGCCAATAATGTTTAGCAGCGTGGATTTCCCGGAACCGGACGGCCCCAGAAGCACACAAAATTCTCCCTTTTCAATCTCAAGATCGATCCCCTTCAGAACGTCTACATGGCTCTCTCCTGCCCCGAAGGATTTTTTGATTCCTTTTATCTCCAGAAACATAAACCGCTCCTTCCATTCCTATACAGTTCTTCTTTATATATGAATATACATATATGTTAGTCTGAGCTTACTCTTTTGTCAAGAAGCAGACTTATTTTCGTATTTTTTCCATATATCTATATGCGCTGTACTGGTCCGGCTCTTGCCAAAATCCAGTAAAACGTATATAATGTGGGAGTATCTGTATATTTTTAACCAAATAATCTTATTTTTAAAGGAGTGAATATTGAAAGTGGACCCCAGCGACACTTACCAGATAATCATATTACTTATTCTGCTGGCATTGTCAGCCTTTTTCTCATCTAACGAAACCGCGCTGATGTCGGTAAACAAGATCCGTCTCCGCTCTCTTGCAGACGAGGGAAACAAGCGTGCAGCCATGGCTCTCGATATCCTGGAGAACCAGACGCCCAAGCTTCTCAGTGCGATTCTCATCGGAAACAACATTGTGAACATTTCAGCTTCTTCCCTTGCAACCACACTTGCATACAGCTTTGGCGGCTATATGGTCAGCATCGTGACGGTGATCCTGACAGTTCTGATCCTGATCTTCGGTGAGATCACCCCCAAGAACTACGCAACCATTAACTCTGAAAAGATCACCCTCCGCTATATCCCGGTCTTTAAATTTCTTATGACTATCATGACACCGGTGATCTTCATCATCAATCTCTTTTCAAGAGGTGTGATGCGCCTGATGCGTGTGGATCCGGATGCAGCCAGCAAGGCCATGACCGAGGAGGAGCTTCGTACTATCGTGGACGTCAGCCATGAGGACGGTGTCATTGAATCCGACGAAAAAGAAATGATCTACAATGTGTTTGATCTTGGAGATGCCACAGCCAAGGATATCATGGTTCCAAGAGTACATGTTACCTTTGCAGATGTGGAATCCACCTATGATGAGCTGATCGATATTTTCCGCGAGGATAAGTTCACGCGTCTGCCGGTTTATAAGGACAGCCAGAACAACATTGTGGGAATCATCAACATGAAGGATCTTCTTCTTTACGACAAAAATGAGGAATTTGTTATCGATCATTTCCTCCGAAAGCCGCATTTCACTTACGAAACAAAAAGCATTTCCGATCTTCTTGTGGAAATGAAGGACTCCACCTTCAACATTGCCATTGTACTGGATGAATACGGTGATATGGCCGGACTGATCACACTGGAGGATATCCTGGAGGAGATCGTGGGTGAGATCCATGACGAATACGATGAGAAAGAGGACGAGCTTGTCCAGAAGATTTCCGACCGGGAATATATCATCGAAGGTTCCATGCATCTGGATGACGTAAATGATCATCTGGATACGGAACTGGATTCCGAGGATTATGATTCCTTGGGTGGATTTATCATCGAACATCTGGATCGTCTGCCTGTTGCCGGTGACGAAGTGATCACAGAGGACGGAATCCGTCTGATCGTAGAAAAGCTGGATAAAAACCGTATCGAGAAAGTGCATGTCTACCTTCCGGAAAAAGATCCTGAAACACTGGATAATACCGAATCCTGAGTAAGCAGGCTCCAGCTCCGTAACAAGGAACAGCTGATGTACTGAAAAAATATTTAATACTTAATATCATCCATATCGGAACTGTTATCGTAATCCCCGGCTCACCCGTTGAGCCATCAGGATTTTTGATTGACAGTTCCGATATTTTATATTATAATGATAGAAAATTTTTATCCATATTTACTAAATGCAATGACAGGGAGTAGTACACAGTCTCCGGATGCACAGAGAGAAGATGGCCGGTGAAAATCTTCGTGACTGAACTGTGGAAGTAGCCCTCGAGCAGTGGACTGAACCATGGATCTTCATGCAGTAGGCTTCATCGTCATTCCCACGTTACAGGGAGGCAGTATAATTTTGTACTGGCAGAGAGCAGAGTTTTACCTCTGAAAACAGGTGGTACCGCGGAATCATCCGTCCTGAGCATATTTTATCCGATATGCCGGGACTTTTTTATTGGAAAAATTTCTCGCGGCAGCCCTTATCTGCTTAACTTTTCACATCATCAAAGGAGGGAACCAATTCATGAAACAGATTTCCGGAAACAAATTGCTTGTAAAAGCCTTAAAAGAAGAAGGCGTTGATGTTCTGTTCGGCTATCCTGGTGCCTGCACCATCGATATCAGCGATGAATTATATAAACAGAGCGGCATTGACATCATCCTGCCACGTCACGAGCAGGCCCTTGTACATGAAGCAGATGCCTATGCCAGAACTACCGGAAAGGTTGGCGTATGTCTCGTTACCAGCGGTCCCGGAGCTACCAACCTTGTTACAGGTCTTGCAACTGCCAACTATGACAGCGTTCCGCTTGTATGCTTTACCGGACAGGTTGCCCGTCACCTCATCGGAAACGATGCGTTCCAGGAGGTTGATATTGTCGGGATCACCAGAAGCATCACAAAATACGGTGTTACCGTCCGCAACCGTGAGGATCTTGGACGTATCATCAAGGAAGCCTTCTATATCGCACGCACCGGACGCCCAGGCCCGGTTCTCATCGACCTTCCAAAGGATGTAATGGCCGAGCTGGGAAGTGCTGAGTATCCGAAGACTGTCAATATCCGTGGCTACAAGCCTAACACCAGCGTGCATATCGGACAGCTGAAGCGTGCCCTCAAAATGCTGCAGAAGGCCAAAAAACCTCTGTTTCTTGCTGGCGGCGGTGTGATCATTTCCCGCGCGCAGGAGATTTTTACCCAGGTTGTTGAGAAAACTCAGATCCCGGTTGTCACAACCGTCATGGGACGTGGCGCCATTTCCACAAAGAACCCTCTGTTTATCGGAAATCTTGGTATGCACGGCGCTTATGCCGCAAACATGGCTGTGAATGAATGCGATCTTCTGTTTTCCATCGGAACCCGTTTTAACGACCGTATCACAGGCAAGCTCCATGAATTTGCCCCACATGCACAGATCGTCCACATCGATATTGACACCGCTTCCATTTCCAGAAATATTCATGTAGATATCCCCATCGTTGCCGATGCAAAAGAGGCCATCACAAAAATGGATGAATATGTACAGGAGTGCAACACTGAAAAATGGCTGAAACAGATCCAGGAATGGAAAGAAGATCATCCTCTTACCATGAAAGACCGTGGTATGATGGGACCTCTGGATATCATCGGTGAGATCAACCGCCAGTTTGACAAAGCCATTCTTGTTACCGATGTAGGACAGCATCAGATGCTGGTAAGCCAGTATGCAGACATCACTGAGAACCGTCAGCTGATCATGTCCGGCGGACTTGGAACCATGGGTTACGGCCTTCCGGGTGCCATCGGTGCCAAGATCGGCAATCCGGACACACCGGTCATCTCCGTTTCCGGTGACGGCGGCATGCAGATGAACATTCAGGAGCTGGCTACCGCAGTTCTGGAGGAACTTCCGATCATCTGCTGTATCTTTAATAATGAATATCTTGGAATGGTCCGCCAGTGGCAGAAGCTTTTCTACGGAAAACGCTACGCCATGACAAACTTAAAAGCCGGTGCACTCTCCCGCCGTACAGACGGACAGGAATATCCGGAATACACACCGGATTTCATCCGTCTCGCAGAGAGCTATGGGGCAAAAGGTATCCGCGTAACTGAAAAGGATCAGATCGCGGCTGCTTTCGAAGAGGCTAAGAAGAATACAAAAACTCCTACGATCATCGAATTTATCATTGATCCGGAGGAAATGGTTTACCCGATGGTTAAGCCGGGCGGTACTCTGGCTGATCTGATCATGGATTGTTAGGAGGAATGAATGATGGATAAAGGAATGAAAAAAAGATGGATCTCTCTCTACGTTGAAAACCAGGTCGGTGTTCTTTCCAAGATTTCCGGTCTTTTCTCCGGAAAGTCCTATAACCTGGACAGTCTTACTGTTGGAACCACCGAGGACCCCACAGTTTCCAGAATGACCATCGCCACAGTCAGCGATGATGAGACTTTTGAACAGATCAAAAAACAGCTGAACCGTATGATCGAAGTTATCAAGGTCATTGATTTTACAGATGTATTTGTTCGAATGAAGGAGATCCTTTACATCAAGGTAAAAGGCTGCTCCCCGGAAGACAAAGTGGAACTTTTCCAGATCGCTGAGACCTTCAAAGCCCGTGTCATCGACTACGGAAAAGACAGCCTTCTCCTGGAATTTGTCCAGACCGCAACCAAAAACGACGCAGTTATCAAACTGATCAAAGAAGAGTTCAAACACATCGAAGTTGTCCGCGGCGGAAGTGTTGGAATTGAATCGATCAGTATGATGGAAAGATAAAAGCGGAATAATACTCCGACAGAAAAACACGGGGCTGATGCTTTAACGATTAATAAATCGTGATTTTTACAGCCCCGAGTTTGTTCATATACATTCATTATTTCTGCATAAATTCAAGCACTGCCTCTTTCGTCGGAATCGCAGGGATTCCGCCTCTCTTTTGCACACACAATCCAGCAACTGCATTTCCCAAAACAGCACACTTTTTGATTTCTTCCCATTCCATTTTTTCAACATTCTTATTCATAGAAAGGATACTGCATAATACGCCTCCCCAGAATGAATCACCTGCCCCAGTCGTGTCGACCGCATGTGTCTGAAATGCTTTGATGATTTCTTTTCTGCTTTTTGTTGCCATAAGAACGCCCTGTTCTCCCAATGTAATAGCAACCAGCTTTGGTCCCATGGCAAGGAGTTGATCTGCAGCCTGCTCATAACTCTTCGCCTCTGTCAACAGAGTACTCTCTTCATCTGATACCTTCATGACATCTACCAATTCTATGACAGATCTCATTTTTTTCACTGCATACTCTTTGCTCTTCCAAAGAGACGAGCGATAATTTGGATCATAGGAAGCAATTCTCCCAATGCCACGATATCAACTTTTTCTTCCATTTTTTAGTTCCTCTACAATCTCGTTATAACGTTTTTTATTTAACCGGTAGAAAAATAATACAACCGCAGTCACAATCCACAGTACACCCGGAATCGTCGTAAATGCATGCTTCATAATTGAAAGTACAATTGCATTTTGTGTCTGATTTGCAATATAACCATATTTTCCAAGTAATCCTGCTAAAAGTGCTGTTCCAACTGCCATTCCGATTTTATTTCCAAGTGAAATAAATGCATACTGAAAACCGTCATTTCTAAGTCCGGTTTTCCACTCCCCATATTCCACACAGTCTGGAATAATTGCATAGATTGCGGTATTAAATCCAGAGAAGAAAAACTGTGTGAGACCAGATAATGCATAAAAAATAGCTGGTGATTCTTTGGCATTGAAGAAAAACATAGACAACATGGAAATTCCTGTAAATAAAGCAAAGAGAGATGCTGTTCTTCCTTTGTTATTCAACTTGCGGAATAATGGTTGAAAACAGGCTGCCCCGATGATAGAAGGAATAATAATGCACATCGAATAAGTTGTGTAGTAGGAGGCATTCCCTTCCACATATGTAAAATAATACAGAATATCTGCGTTTCTACCATATAATGTAAATCCAAATAATATCTGCCCTGCCAATGCAAGAAGATATGGTCTGTTCTGCATGACTGCTTTCAACTGTATCTTTACAGAAATTTTTTCTTTTTCCGGAGTAATCACTGCCTCTTTCGTCTTCGCAAAGCAGAAGAAATGACAGGCTGTAAAAATACATCCATATATGACCGCCACCGTCAGATATCCTGTCTTTGCACTGTGACTGCCGAATTTGCTGAGCAGCGGAACTGTGATAATATTTAACACACCAATTGCAATCATCGCTGCAACCGAACGGGATGTATTTATTTTTGCACGTTCATCAATATCCTGTGTCATAGCACCACACAAGGTTCCATATGGAATATTCACACAGGTATACCCCAAAACCAGCAGACAATATGTAATTACCATATAAATGATCTTTCCATTCTGCGGCCAGTCAGGTCTTGCCCAGAATGTCATAACAAGAAGAATCGCTGTAATTGGTGCCGCTACTAACAGCCATGGACGGTACCGTCCCCATCTCGATTTTGTTTTATCCGTAAGTCCCCCGACGATTGGATCATTGATCGCATCCCAGAATCTTGAAAAAAGCATAAGTGCTGACACAGCCGCCATACTGATTCCGAACACGTCTGTATAAAATATCATCAGAAAATTACTGACGAACATCCAGCTGAAATTACATCCGACATCACCAAAACCATATGCAATCTTACTGATCAGCGGTACTTTTCCATTTTTGTTTTCGCTTCCCATATGTCCCTCCTATTTTTATCAGAGTTTCTGACAGAACTCTATTCTTTCCTCATTTGGGCCCTTGATCATAAAAAACTTCACACCATTTTCCCAAAATGGCAGTTCTTCGATTCCGTCTGTAATAATTGTGTATTTTTCATTGCAGATTTTCTGATACATACTTTCAATGTCTTCCACATCAAGTGCAACATGTTGGTATGCACCGTCTGACATTGCCGCCTGCCCATTTTCAAAAGTCTCTATACAGTAATTTTTTATCTGTAAAAATGCCACTTTTTCCCCTGCTTTTTCATTATAAGACTGCATAATTACTTCAAATCCAAGACTCTTATAAAACTCAACTGTTTTCTGCAAATCGTTTGTCGGAAGCCCGATATGAGCAACTCCGACAATTCCATATTTATTTTCCATACGAACTCCTTACTTTTCACTGACGTTGATAATTACTTTCATCGTTGTCTCGCGGTTATCATCAATATACTGGTACGCCTTCAGATAATCTTTAAAAGCAAATGTCTTTGAGATGAGCGGTTTCAAATGAACTTTGCCCTCATTTACCAGTCTGATTCCATCTATGTAATCATCATGGCGGTACATCATCGTGCTCTTAATGTCAAGTTCGTGGTCATTTGCCACTGCAAGATCTACTTCTGCCATTCCTGCAAAAACAGCCACCAGTACGATCGTGCTTCCTTTTCTTGCATATTTAATTGCCTGTCCCATTGTAATATTGTTTCCGGCACAGTCGTAGATCACATCCGCCTTATCCGGTCCAAATGCTTCGATCATTGCCTCACCGAAGTCTTTATTTTTGGTATTCACACACACATCAATTCCACATTCTTTTGCCTTTGCCAGTCTAAGATCACTGATATCTGTGATCATCACTTTCGCTGCCCCCATTCCTTTTGCTGCCTGTGCCACGAGATTTCCGATCGGTCCTGCGCCAAGGACTACAATATTCATGCCAGCCACATCGCCCATCTGTTTTACACCATGAACTGCCACCGCAAGAGGTTCGATCATAGCTCCTTCTTCATAGGACATATCTTCTGGAATAGGTGTTACTTTAGATGCATCCACTGCAAAATACTCAGATGCTGTTCCTGTCGTCTGAAATCCCATTACTTTTAATTCCTCACAGAGATTATACTTTCCATGACGACATGGATAGCAATGTCCACAATATACCTGAGGCTCTATCGTCACCTTCTGTCCCACATGAAACTCTGTGACATTTTTTCCAAGTTCTGTAATCTCACCAGAAACCTCATGTCCCTGTGTTACCGGATATTTTGTAAACGGATGTTTTCCATGATAAACATGAATATCTGATCCACAAACACCAATATTCATAATCTTTACCAACACCTGATTTTCCTTTACCTCCGGAACCGGAACCTCTCTGAAAATAATTTCTCCTGGATTTGTCATTACCTGCTGTAACATAATTGTTTCCTCCTTATTTATATTGTTTTATTTGATCTTTTATAAATTGTTTTATTAAAGTAATTACATTATTATCCTGTAAACACGATTTGTCAATATGTTTTTCATAATTTTATATATTTCATAATTTTAAAATACATTTTTTGTGTATTTTTCACAATCAACACGAAAAAAACGGAAAGGAAACCGTAGTTACTGTTTTCTTTCCGTTTTTTACTATAATATCTTTTTCTAATTTTACACAACTTCTTGTTTTTCACACATATAAAGCGGACATCCTCATTCGCTTTGCAACCTGTCAGTGGGAGCTTTTAACTCCAACAGAGTGAACATCCCCTTCCCCAACGCTTAATGCCCTGCGCACCAGATGCGGTGTACTGCTTATCTGCGTTCAAAAAATTTACAATTCTGCCATATGTTTTGTAAAAAAGTATTTCGCAGCTCCAACAGCCGACGCTTCTTTCTTATACGAACAATTTTTTAAGTATGAAACATCATGCTCAAAGCCATTATATGCCATCACTTTTTCTCCCAGTGGTATCATATAATCTGACAATACACCTCCCACATCACCTCCGAGTATAATATCCATATCATATGCCATCCGCAGATTTGATATCAAAACAGCAAGATGATCCAGATACTCATTCCATGTCTGCAAATTTTTTTCATCACCACTTTCAATTTTTTCCATAAATGCATCCAGTGACTGCCTGTTATCTTGTGTCAGTACACTTGCAGCACAATATGCATCTGCACATCCTGATTTACCACAATAACACTTTCTTCCACCGGGAACGAGTATCATGTGACCAAACTCACCTGCTTTCTGGTTCTGCCCTCGAAACAGCTTTCCATCTATGCAGAATGCGCCTCCTAAGGTGTGGTTCAAAGACAGATATATCGCATTTGGATACATTTGTTTTTTTTCTGCAAGCATTGCAGCATTAGCATCGTTTTCAAAATATACTGGAATTTCCAAAGCCTGCTCTAAAAAGCGCAGACTATAATTCTCTATACCTAAAGCATGGGATTTTAAAACGATCCGTTCTTTCTGATCAATAATTCCCGGAATCGCCACTCCAATCCCAAGTAGCGTATCCTTCGCTAATTCGCCTTCAAGAAAAGTTTTGACCTTTTGTGCCACTTCTGTACAATAGGATAATTCTGCCGTAAATTTTAAACGGATGCGATCTTTTTTTATAATCTCATCTCCAAGATTTACTAATACCATTTCTATATGATTCGCTGTAATCAAAATTCCCATTGCATGACAGTATGACTTATTAATCCCTATACTTTTTGCCTTTCTTCCACCGGTCGAAGCATATTCCCCAGTTTCTTCCAACACCATTTTTTCTAACAAGTCATTCACATTTGCTAACACAGTCGGCATACTCAAGTTTAATTCTTTTGCGATTCCCGCCTTGGATGTAACATGATTGTTCAGCACATAGTTAATTATTCTTTTTCTTGTTATATTTTTTTTATCTTTATTTTCCGTTTTCTTATCCTCTTTTATTAAATATATTATAAAAGAATTATATGCTTTTTTATTCTTCTTGTAAAGCAATGTTTTATAATAAATCTCCGACAGAATTTATCTTATAAACAGCAAAAAGCTCCCGAAGGAGCTTTCCACGCTTTAGATATAAACCAATTCTTTTAACATAATCTCTTCTGCCATATTACGAATACCATTTACCAATCTGACACATTCCCTCTAATCACGAGCTTTCAACTCAGCTCTGGTTGTATCCAGCTCATCTAAGTCTAAGTCGCTCTCTATCGTGTCATCTGGTTTTTGCGCGAGCAACGAGGCAAGCCGAGATGCTTGCATCTCGATTTGCCGACTGCCGCGTTCATCGAGACAAGTACTCTTGTCTCGATGTTGGGACAAAAGAACAACCGTCTCAACGGTACTTTCGTTGTCCCAACAAAGTTCCTGTGTTTCCCTGTCTCCAAAATACACCGGAAAACGGAACTTTATGTGCTTCAGGAATCTGCCATCCGGCTGCTCCTGATCGTAAATGTCCACACGTTCTACAAAGCTGTTGAGAAATTCTTTCTTCTCCAAGTCGGTGAACTTATCATATAGTTTATCAAAATATAAAAGGAATTGATAGACGTTTTCTTCTGATATTTTCTGCTGCTGGATATTCAGCAAACGCTTTTTAACTTCTTCTATGCTATTTTCCACGCCTTCAATTTCATCATACAGCCGATATAACCTTGTCTCCATATCCTGATATTTCTTTTCATAAAATTTGTCCATGATATCCAGGTTATCCATCTGTTGGCCTAGCCTTGCCTTTGCTCCTGTCAACTGCCTATGCTGTTTTTCCAAATTTTCGATTTCTCTTTCAATTTCATCTGTGTCAATCCTTGAACCGATTTTTTTTCGGATCGCTTCTTCAAATTTGGGATTCTGTACCAGTTTCCGGATAACCTCTTCAACTGCATTATTGACCTTATCCTCGCTCCATTGCTTATGGTAATCACATCTGTGACCATTCATTAAACGACGGTGTTTGCAGGCATAATAAAAATAATCCTTATACAAAGTTCCATCTTTCTTTTTCTTTCGGTTCACATTTCCATACATTCCACTTCCACATAGCGGACATTTCAAGATTCCGGATAAAATATGTTCATGATCTAAGCTATGGATTTTCTCATATTTCACTCCATTTTTTACCCTTTTCTGATGTGCCAGTTCCCAATCTGTCTCTGAGATAATCCCTTCATGAATACCATCATATAACATATAATTCTCCTGTTTTACAATACGGTATTCATTTCGTGTTCCAGCAACCTTTTCATTCTTTCTTCGTCCGTAAGCCAGTTTTCCACAGTAAACCGGATTGTCCAAAACACCTTTTATAAAAGAAGCGGCAAATGCATCCAGTGTATTATTCTGTCTCTTTTTCTTTTTATATCCATGCTGATTCAGCCATATGGCGATCGCAGCAATTCCCATATTCGTATGAATAAATTTATCATAAATCAGACGTATGACCTCTGCTTCATCCTCTGCAATCTGTAATTCTCCATTTACCAGTTCATAGCCATATGGAGCAAATCCACCGTTCCATTTCCCTTCTCTGGCTTTCTGTTTACGTCCCTCCATTGTCTGGACAAGGATATTTTCCCTTTCAATCTCTGCCACCGCAGACAGAACGGAAATCATCAGCTTTCCACTATCTTTGGAGCTGTCAATCCCATCCTCAACACAAATCAGATTCACTCCAAAATCCTGCATTCTTTGCAGAGAGTTTAACACATCTGCCGCATTACGGCCAAATCTGGAAAGTTTGAATACCAGTACAAACTGTATCTCATCTGTGCCATTCTCTATATTATCCAGCATTCTCTGAAATTCAGGTCTTCCCTCCACGCTTTTTCCAGATTTACCTTCATCTGAATACTCATTTACGATTTCCATATTTTGAAATTCTGCATAACGCCTTAATTTTTCTTTCTGAGCATCCAGACTGTATCCATCTACCTGCATGGTTGTGGATACTCTGGTATAGATATTACATTTAATTTTTATATTCTTCATAGTCTTTTCCTCTATATAGTAACTCCGCTTTATTGTCCCAACTTTATTTTAGTACTTATTCCAATTCTTTTCAATACTTATTTTCCATGTTGACGCATTTCTCTGTCACTTGTATAATTAAATTAGATATAGAGAATATCTGTTATCAAAATATCGTCCACTTACCGGAAGCATCTAATAAATATCCGGCTTGAAAATTATTTAGAAATTATTTCAGTTTTTGATATTGTGTTTTCATCACACATTGCATATACTATAAATACACAAAAAGCCAGAAATAGAGGAGGTGTTAGTATGGCTACTTCAAGTATTACTCATAATTTTGTCGTATCCAATCCAAATAGTGTAAAGCGTTTTGTCGCAGCGATTGACGAAGCCGATCGTGACCGCACACCAAAGCAGGCACTTCCCGGACGTCAGTTAACAAACCCACAGGAAATCTTAGCTTTAATGTCAAAAAGGAAGAAAAAACATGTCTGATAAATATTTTACCGTTAATATTCGGGCATATTTGGATAAAGACGAACCGACATATATCGGAGAGGAAAGTCTTTACGACTTGCTCTCCGATTTTTCTTGTCCCCAAAATCCCGATGTGGAATACTTTTTATTACATAATGCGGTTGAGTTTACCAAAAAAGATCAATCTATCACTTATCTGGTATTCGATGCCGAAGATGCTTCACTGGTCGGCTATTTTTCTCTTACAGTAAAGCCAATATCTGTCCGGGCTTCAAATATCAGTAAGACGATGGCAAAGAAGCTGTCCCGTGTCAGTATTCTGGATGAAGAAACACAGTCTTACAACACAGCAGCTTACCTGATTGCACAGTTAGGAAAGAACTATTCTCTACCAAAGGAAAAACGAATCCCTGGAAACATCCTGCTGGGATTTGCACTGGAAACCATATCCGGTCTCAAATATTCCGTAGGCGGCGTTATGGAATTTCTTGAATGCGAAGATAATGAATTTCTTCTGAGCTTTTATACACAAAATCATTTCAAGCCATTTGATACCCGTATTACCGCTTCCCAGAACAATGAACCTCACACTCTATATCAGCTTTTGAAATTCATCTGAAAACACATAAAAAGCGGCAGTCTGATTTACATTTAGTATTTCAGGAAACTGCCGCTTCTTTTTCTTCTTTATTCTGTTTTTCTTCCTCCAACTCCCGGAGGACTTCATCGCCGTACTTATCAATCATCCGTACCAGAAAATCAATGCACCGCTCAAATTCAATATTCTGTTGCATAAGCTCCTCCTGTCATTGTTTTAATCTGAGCTTATTTTACAGAATTTCTTCATAAACAACATTGAACCGGAATTGACCGTAAATTGAGAAAATCATGTAACGAAAATCTCTATTTATCTTGAACCGAATATATGTTCGTGGTATGATATACTTATTCAAACCTGTTCACTTAATTTAATCTATAGAAAAGAGGAAATGCCTATTGGATCGTTGTGATTTTAGTTCGATAATGACATATTTAAAAAACCAAATCAGTGAAAGCAATCAGATGAGCCAGCCTGAATTTTTATATGAAATATTTGAAGATTTTTTAGACAGTCCTGAAAACAAAGAATTTACTTTGGATAATGGTCTGGTTTGCCGCTGGATGACAGGCCAGGCGAAAATCAGTCCCAAAATATCTTCTTTTTATGCAAGACCAAGCAATCAGGAAAAACTGGCGAAAACTATACACCAAAATATTGTCCCCTTAATGGCTGACTGCGACAAAGCACTTCAGGATATTTATACCTTATTTATCCATGATTCTTCAATTTCTGAGGCCAAAAAAGCAGAGCTTACCTCTCTATACAAACCTGCCAATTTACGTCTGCTGTTTCTGGCAAAGCTAATTTCTTTTGGTATGGAACGCCCGTTTATTAAACGTGATACCAAAAACCAGAAATTGATCGCAGGTGGTTCCCTCTCACCAATGGTACTGGATTATATTATGGATAGTGAAGTCCCAAGACCATGCCGCCATTTTGTAGGGAGAGAAGATGAAACAACAGAATTACATTCCCTTCTGGAAGATAATAGCAAAGTATTTCTTTACGGAATTGCCGGAATCGGGAAAAGCGAACTGGCAAAATCCTATGCAAAGTACTATAAAAAGCATTACACAAACATCCTGTATTTTGAATATGCCGGAGATTTACATCAATCTGTTACGGATATGGATTTTGCTGATGATTTACCTGAAGATGCCGAAGAAGAACGTTTCCGAAAACACAACCGTTTCCTTCGTTCTTTGAAAGATGATACTTTAATCATCATAGACAACTTCAATGCAACCGCAACACAGGACTCCTTTTTGTCCGTAATGTTAAAATACCGCTGCCGGATTCTTTTTACAACAAGAAGCAAATTCGATAGTTACTGTACCCTGCACTTAAAAGAGATTAAAGAATCATCCAGCCTGTTTCAACTGGTATCTTCCTTTTATTCGGAAGCCGAAGAACATCGGTCACTTGTAGATGAAATCATCGCAACCGTTCATCGTCATACTTTCGCCGTAGAATTAGCAGCAAAGCTTCTGGAAAACGGAATTTTAGCTCCGCAGCAATTACTAGAAAAGCTTCAAAGAGAAAAGGCTTCTCTCGAAAATGAGGACAAAATCAAAGCCTTCAAAGACGGACAGAGCAGTAATGCAACCTACTATTACCATATTCACACCCTATTTTCCCTCTATTCTCTCTCCCAGGAACAAAGGGGAATCATGCGTAATCTGTGCTTTCTTCCTTCTGGTGGTATCTCTGCACGGCTTTGGGCTGAATGGCTTCAATTAAGAAATTTAAATGATATCAACGATCTGATTGAGACAGGTTTTGTACAGTCAAGTCTCCGGCATACTATTTCTCTACATCCACTGATTCAGGAAATTGCCGTTTCCGAGACCGCACCTTCTATTACAAGCTGCCACACGTTATTGGATTCTCTGCGAAAAATATGTTTAATGCATGGCATTGAAGTTAGCTATTATAAAAAATTATTTCAGACAGCAGAAAATATCATCCAATTCATTGAAAAGGATGATATTCCCCAATACCTGTTATTTTTAGAAGATGTTTTTCCATATATGGAGAAGTACCGCTATCAAAAGGGCATGAAAAAAATTGTCCAAGAACTACAGCATTTTGTAAAAGCAAGTACTTACGGGACTGCCTCTGACCGTGCCTTACTATTGGATTATCAGGCAACTCTGGAACCCCAAACAGAAAAAGCGATAAAATTAGAAAAAGAAGCACTTGCTCAAATAAAAGAAATCACAAAAGAAAATGCCCACCTTGTTTCCAACCTCTATTCCAATCTTGGAGGACTTTACCGAACAAACGGACAGCTTGATCTGGCTAAAAAACACATGAAAATGGGTATCTCTCTTTTAGAACAATACCAGCTTCTTTATACTAATGACAGCATTCCCCAGATTAATAATTATGCTGTCCTCTTAATTGAAATACAAGAACCTGACCTTGCCCTGTCTGCTCTTCAGAAATTAGCACAGATTATCAAAGAATATAATTCAAACCACTGTTTGGATTATGCCCAGGTACAGGAATCCCTTGGAAGTATCTGCCTGATCACTGCAAATATTTCGCAAGCGAAAACCCATTTTAAAAAAGCCTTGAAAATTTATGAGGATATATGGGCAGACGAACCCGAATTGATTGAAGAAAAATATCAAGCAATTCAAGAATTGTATCCACAAGCTGGAATTGCTCTGGCAAAAAGTATTCTTCTCACCAAGCACTAACGGTTCCTACAAACACTTGTAAAATATATTGCCTCAATAATGTAAACGCCTAGTTTTGAGATACACTCCAAGACTAGGCGCTTGTCCATTTCCATTTTTTCTTAGACATGGAGCGTTTACATAAGGATCACTTTTCTTTTTTTGACACTTTTCGCTCCTCCTATCTCAAATTTTTTATAGTCTAGGTATATTGCCTTCATCAATGCCTGAGAACTTGTAAATATGCTCCTCTGCTTGTTCAATCTGCGATACATTACAATCATCTCGTCATCAACCTACTGTTTGATACAATATGTCAAATGCATAGTGGCTCAGTTCTATTAGAAATTTATATCTCTAACTCCGCACCAATTCTAAAATTCCTTTTGAAAGGCGATATACTTTATCAACACTTTCCAGTTCTTTATACTTATGCGTAATAAAAACGATAGTCTTATTTTTTAATTCACTATGTAATAACTCACGTAAAGCTTCATTTGATTCAACATCAAATCCTTCTGTAGCCTCATCCATAAGTAAAATGTCTGCATTTTTCAGCAGAGCCCTAGCTACAGCTATCTTTTGTCTTTCTCCTCCAGAAAGTTTTGCACCATCTTGTCCAATTTTTTGTCCAAATCCATGATCCAATTTTTCAATAAAACCTAAAGCACCACTTTTTCTACATGCTTCAACAACTGCATCTCTTGACGCCTTTCCATCGATATTAACATTCTCCTCTATAGTCCCTTGGAATAGATATGGCCTTTGGCTTATAACCGCAATTCTATTTCTCATATCTTGTATATCCATCAATTCCACAGGAGCTCCATACAATTTTATTATTCCTTTTTGTGGCCGGTAGAATCCCGCCAAAAGGTTCAAAAGTGTTGATTTGCCACTTCCATTTTCTCCTACGATCGCAATTCGTTCCCCTTTTTTTACACATAGTGAAATACCATTTAAAATAGGGTGTCCTGGTTCATAACCAAAGACAAGATTTTTTACTTCAAAAACCATATCCCTATCTTGATAAATTTTCTCAGGTTTCATTTCACATAATTTCATTTCCAATTCTTCCGGTTGTCCCCATAACTCAAAAAGACGTTTTGCCGATGGCTCAATTTGCGCAAAATAATATTTAATGTTTATCAATGCTGAAATTGGATTTACAACATATGCACTATATGTAATAAAAGCAAATGCTCCGCCTATAGTGAATTCTCCTTTTATTATAAAAAGCCCACTTAATATATATAATAACGCATTTACAACCGTGTCTATTACTACAACACTGACAGTACTATATTCATCTAGCATGCCTTACTACTTTCAAATATTTCTTCCTCTTGATTCAAAAGAATAATATCAGGTTCATAAGCTATATATACTGTATAAAGGATATCGTTCAATGACTCATTGGAATCGTCATAATATTCTAAAGGAATTACATTTTCATCTAAAGGATTTTTCTGCAGATTTATTGCGTAATAACCGTTCTGACTAAGTCCCATAATTCTATATCACTACATATGCTTGTGATAATTCCGACGCATACAGCGCCATGGAATGATTTATCGTCTTTATACTCACTTGGATCGCATTTAGAAGCCAAAAAAGATTTATGAACAATCCTTTGATTCCTGTTATTTCTCATATGATAAGGTATACCGTTATCAATCAATGCGAGCTTAATCATTTGCACTATTCCTATTCTTACCTGTTATATATCCAAGCCAAATATCGCATATTTATTATTCTCATGATAAACCTTGTAATTCTATGGTCAATAAAAATTCAAGTGTCGCTGAACCCTAATATGCTTCTCCAATCACACTGCCATCATAAGCATTGATCACATAAGAAAGCTCCTGTAGAGAATTTCCACCAATACTTTCCCTGACAGTAAAAATCCATGCTGGAACCAACCATGCGTGTTTCGGCTCCTGATAGGCTGTGGTATAAGTATACTGCAATTTTGCGTTTACCACATCATACTCCAGTGCGGTAGTGTCGTTGGCAGACTGGCCTTTTCCGGAATACCAATAAAAAATCTGATCTGTCAGCTTTGCCTGTATTTTTTCAAAAGGCAGAAGCTTTGTATTTTCCGTCACCGTACAGACTTCTTCCGATATCCCATCCCATTTAAAATATTTAATTCCTTCCTCTGTTATCAGAATAGAGATTGTTTCTACCTGGAACGGAGGCACATAACTATCCACTGTTTCTTCCGCAACCACGCCATCAGGAACTGAAGTAATACCCTCTACACTTTTCGAAAAACAATACAGATATCCCGGTAATCCTCTATCCAGATCTCCCTGCCACAAAGCATCACTACCAAGTCCCAGACCATTGCGCTCTGAACATGCGCCATTCGGGAACCACACGGTACGATCAGAATCTACAAGGCCCATTCCATCGATACCTAAATCCTCTAAAACTTGTTCTGCCTGTTCCTTTCCATCTTCCTCTGTAAAGGTGATCTTGTCCATGCACTTTCGATACGCATCTGCCAGTTCATGAAATTTCTCTGTATAGCCGTTGGTATCCATGCCAAAGCTACTGTAATACTCACTCTGCATTTCCTCAGTTTCTATTGTTTCTTCTTCTATAAAATTAGAACCCTCCATCCAGAGAAAACTACTGTCATTGTCAATTTCCTGATTATACCGCTCTGCTTCTATATATGCCTTCCTGTCCTCGCCCACATCTGCAGTAAAATAATCCTCTGTATCTGTGTTTTCCAATTCAGTACTCATCCAACTCCGTGCCGCTTCCACACCGTGATCCTCTGTTTTTTTTTGAAATTTTATCTCCATCTTTTCCGGTGCAGACGCTTCATCCGGTGCAAGCTCCATCCCCTCTCGGGTTGCGTTTTGAATCCCTGCAATCGATGTAGAATATGCTGATTGCAAGTAACTTCCTTCCTTGCTGGAAATCCTGTCTAACACTTCCTGATACGCATCCTTTGTCACCATCTGTGGCATATATAGTTCCTCACCGTCCGTAAAATAATCAATCAATCCATTCAGTTCTTCCTGCGTTAACTCGTGATTTTGCATCTCTATGACTGGAAGATTGCCAATGCTTTGTTCGGCCAACTTAATATCTGCCTGGATAACCACACGGTCGTTGCTTTTCTTTTCTTCAAATTTCCAATGCGTTGGAACATTTGTCTCTCTCTTTTCTCCTTTTTTAAGAGGTTCACAGACAGCCGCCTCGCTAATCCCATCCACTTTGCTGACTACCGAACTCTCCTCTGGTGTTTCCTGACAGCTGGAAAGAATAATACACAACGCACCTACCATAATTGCTAAAACACTTTTTTTCATTTTTCCTCCATATATCTTATAGAATTGTCGCTTTTTCACGAAACTTCAATTATAAACTCTTTCCCCCGTATTTTTATTTTATCTGCGTCAGGACACCTGCATCCATCTCACAGATCGTATCGCAGAGCCATTCGATCTCCAGCATGTTATGTGCTGCGATAAGAATAGTCTTCCCTCGTTCCTTTAATCCCCGCAAAAGCTCGCAGACCTCTCCTGCCCCCTGCTTGTCCAGACCATTAAAAGGCTCGTCCAATATCAAAAGCTCCGGATCTTCCATGATTGCCTGTGCGATACCAAGACGTTCACGCATTCCAAGAGAATACTGTCCTACCTTCTTTTTAGACAGAGGATCAAGCCCTAGGGCACGCATCGTCGCCCTCACATCGTCATCGGAAATACGGTGTTTCAGAGACGCCAGTCTCTTTAAATTCGCAAAACCGCTGAGATCCAGAAAGAAGCCAGGGTTTTCAATGATAATGCCTACGGAATCTGGAAAGTCCAGCTCCTTCCCGATCTGTTTTCCCCCTACGAGCACTGTGCCGCTCTCAGGTTGTAAAAATCCACAGATGCATTTAAACATTACGGTTTTCCCTGAACCGTTAAACCCCATAATCCCATGAATCTTCCCTTTTTCAAAATCATGGGTAATGTTCTTTAATACTTTTTCTTTTTGAAAGGATTTTGTCAGTCCCTTCAACCTGATTGCATATTCCATTTTGCCCTCCATTTATTCGTTTGTCTGCGTAAAAGAGAAATTATAGCCCTTAATTCGGACGGCTGACAAGCCGATCAGCGCTATGATTAATATTGCAAATATGAACATGCTCATCCCGATCCCTGGCAGGTAATCATAACCAAAGCTGTGCATGGGAAAGGTAGCTTGGTTCAACGGAGACAGCCAGCCGCAGAACACGTTCGCCCTATATTCCTGACTTTCTGTAAAATGAAACAGTTTCCGGAAAACATCTGGGTTCAGCAGGAGCCCATACAGACTGACTGCAAAAGCACCGATCACCCCTGCCATATTTCCCGCAGCCAGATTTAAAAACAACATGAGAACTGCGATAAAAAGAGTATATAAAAGTACAAGTCCAAACACTATTGCTGCGCACATATAAGGAGTTGAGCTTTCCATTGTTTTTATGGAAACAGGAACGGTTATGCTCTCCCCACCGCCATAGCCCAACATTGCCGCTGTTTCGCTCCACACATTTCCCGTAAAGGAAAAGGGAGCTCCCATAATTCCAAGCATCACAGCCAAAAAAATATTATAGATCACAGTCGCCAGGATCACATAGATAATCTGACCCGCAAGCCATATCTTCCGTTTTGTGCGTACAAGCCAATACGGAGTTGCCTGACTGATAAATGGCATGTCCGCAAAGAGCAGGATTAAAAGCAGGGAGGACAGCATAACAGAGGATGCATCCCCATATGTCCAAATAAACGGCTCGAATACCTGAAGGATTGTCTCATATTTTATCGCATGGGAAATAATCTGATCCGACAGCATCAGACATAATATAGCTGCCAAAATAAAGGTCATCCAGATCCTCGGACTTTTTTTCCATCCATAGAAATTCTGGCCTGCAATCCAAAAAGCCTGTTTAATATCACGCATACCGCAACCTTCTTTCTATTGCGCACATAAAGATCAGTGCCGTTAAAAAACTTCCAACCGCTAATATAGCAATGCAGAAGATATCATTGTAGTAAATAGACGCCGCCCAATAGCGGGGACTCAGAAAGAATGCTTTTTGATAGTAACGCTCCTGAAATACGGTCAGGACATAATAAAGAATAAAAGGAACGGCATAGGACATATAGCGATTTTTTGTTATGACAGCCGACGTACCGCCAATTAGCGCCCAAAAAGCGCCATTTAAAAACAATCTCAGAAAGCTTACCGCCGTTCTGCCCACAAGCACTGCCATCTCATAATTTCCGTCAATCAGAGAAGGATACTGACCGAACCTCAGTATACAGATTACAAGAAGGAACACCATGGCTAAAAAAGCTGTCAAACCTCCGGAGACCAACAATCCTGCTGCTTTTCCTACGAGATACTGTTTTCTCCCTGAACGGATATAACTGAACAGAAAAAAACGACTGTGCAGCTCAGCCTCCGTATTCTCTCCACCCGCAAAAGCAACAGCAATGGGAACAAACAGAAGCATATTAACGCTGTTCATACAATAGGTGTATGCTACGAACCAGCCTGGTCCTTCTGCAGATCCGCCTGCATTTATGATCTTCTGCAACATCTCATGCTCAGACATCAGGGTAGCCGAAACGATTAGAAAAATCCCCAAAATAAAGCGAATGCTTCGAATATTGTTTTTTATGTCCGTTGCCAACACATTTCTCATACGCTTTTCTCCTCACTTCAAACAGCTATAGACTTGATTTTTTTATTTTTATAAAATCCTAGTTTTTTGCAATAATATCACTATTTGTATAAAACTACACTCCTTATCAAACAACAGTTAAGGACTTGCAAAAACTGTTGTTCCTACTGAAAGCATTGCAACAGCTGTAAAAATTGATAATATTTTAAATTTTCTATTATTCTAAGTTCTACAAATACATAAGCCGCCAGTTAAGTACGATTAGTTTTATTATAATTCAATAAATTTCATCCAACTTTCCACGTTTTATTGTACAATTTTACCATTTATATAATAACATGTCAACATTTAATGAACGTTTATAACAAAAAAATGCAGGGCTATAAAAAACTAAAGAAATTGCTCTATTTTACAAAATTATATCCTATTTTTCAATTCCAACTCAATTTTCCCTCAATGTCTTTTTCCTCCAACTTTCGTATGCTTATCTCACAGCAAAGCAGTACCACACCGGTACAGCCTGCTGAATTAATCAATACGAAAATGGAGGTGTTTTTTATGCGAGAACTCAGAAACACAAAAATCATTGCTGTAGATCACGGCTACGGCAACATGAAAACAGCAAATACCGTCACACCAACCGGAATCAAAGCCTATGAAACAGAACCCATCTTCACCGGGAATATTCTGGAATATAACGGCATTTACTACCGGATTGGCGAAGGACACAAAGAATTTATCCCAGATAAAGCTATGGACGAAGAATATTATCTTCTAACTCTCATGGCGATTGCAAGGGAACTGAATGTCTTTTCCATCCGTGAAGCAGACGTTCATCTGGCTGCCGGGCTTCCTCTGACATGGATCAGAAACCAGAGAGAAGATTTCCGTTCCTATCTGCTCCAGAATCCAGAAGTCCATTACCGATTTAACAGCAAAGAGTATCATCTCCGTTTTGTGGGATGCAGCCTTTACCCGCAGGGATATCCGGCTATCGTAAACCGACTTGGAGATTTCAAGGGGACAAATCTTCTTGCAGATATCGGCAACGGAACCATGAACATTCTGTATATCAATAATAAGAAAGCACAGGAAAGCCGGTGCTGGACAGAAAAGTTTGGCGTAAACCAATGCATGATTGCCGCTAAAAACGCTGTTCTGGACAACTTCGGAGTAAAGATTGAAGAATCTACCGTAGAGCAGATTCTGCGGTTTGGAACCGCTGACATTTCAGCGTCTTATCTGGATTGTATTACTGCTGTTGCCAGACAGTATGTCACAGATATTTTTGCCACGCTCCGCAAATATGAATACAATCCTGGCCTGATGCGCCTGTATGTGGTCGGAGGCGGTGGATGCCTGATCCGTAACTTTGGAGCGTATGACAAATCACGAGTTACCATCCTTGATGATATCTGTGCCACTGCCAAAGGTTATGAATCTCTGGCTTATATGAGCCTGAAAAGGAGGGGATAAGCCATGCAGAACCATATCCGCAACACAAACCTGCGATTTAATCTGGACAAAGACCAGCAGCGGAGAGCCTGGGAATATTTACAGACGATGGACAGACAGAATTTTAAATCTTACAGCCAGGTAATCTCCCTTGCACTGGTCGATTATTTTGACCGCTACTACCGCACTCAGGCTGATCCCTATCTGGAAACAAGGGAACGGGAAGAACTTTTTGTGAAACAGATTGTAGAAGCAGTAGAACACAGCCTGAAACAGTCATTGCCGATTTTTCTGTCCGGGCTGACTGCAGGCATGTTGGAAAGGGAATCCCCCATCAGGATGCCCTTTCCAGCTCCTGAAAAAGAACAGCCGGATCGTGATATAGACTGGGATTTTCTTGGAGAATAAACCATTGTGATTGGAGGTGAACACATGACGGACTTTCTGACAGCAGACACAAGCCTGCCATCTTATATGATGTTTCCCCGTTTTCTTCTGGACATGGAAATAAACGAAACTGCCAAAATGCTTTATATGATCCTGCTCGACCGTGCAAGGCTTTCCCAGAAAAATGAGGGCTGGTCAGATACAAATGGTCATGTGTTCCTCTACTTTACGATTGAAGCACTGGCAGAAGTTCTCCACAAAAGCCAGATGACGGTGAAAACTGCTCTGGCAGTACTGGAAAAACAAGAGCTTATCTTCCGAAAACGGCAGGGACCCGGACACCCTAATCGGATCTATGTAAAAATCCCGAAAGAAACCCTCAGCAATACAGACAGAATTCTTTCCTCAAGACAGACAGAAAACTGTCCTATTGACAGACAGGATTCTTTCCCTGATACAGACAGAAAACTGTCCAGTAATAAGAAAGAGATAAAAAAGAACCATTTAACAATAAGAGGGAGTAAAGAGCCACGCTCACCCTATGGAACATTTCAAAATGTTTTTCTGTCAGAGACGGAGCTGGAAAATATCCGGCAGACAATCCCTGACTGGCAGGACTATATGGAACGCTTATCCGGTTATATGGCTTCTACCGGAAAGCAATACCAAAACCATGCAGCTACCATCATCCGTTGGGCAAGACAGGATCATCCTGTTTCCCGGCAACGAAATTATGAAAGTGAGGAATACGAAACATTATGACAACATTTACAGAAAAACCAACAGCTATCACACCAAACAGAGAGCTTCAGTCTGATGAATATTTTAACGAAACAAATCACCTGATCTACTGTTCCAAATGCAATACGCCAAGACAGTGCAGGCATGAATTACAGGGAAAGGTTCTTATTCCTTCCATCCGCTGTAAGTGCCAGCAGGAGATCTTTGAACAGGAGGAAGCCCAGAGAAAACTTCATGAAAAGCAAATGGAAATAGAGCATCTCAAAACCAGCGGCTTACAGGACAAATCACTTTATGACTACACCTTTGCCAAAGATAACGGCAGCAATCCGGAAATGAAACTTGCACACAATTATGTAAGTAACTGGGAAGAGATGAAAGCAAACGCTTCCGGACTTCTCATCTGGGGCGATGTCGGTACTGGAAAATCTTTCTTTGCAGGCTGCATTGCCAATGCCCTTCTGGAAAAAGGCGTCCCGGTACTGATGACCAACTTTTCCCGGATTCTGAATACCCTTACCGGAATGCATTTTGAAGACAGGAATCAGTTCATCCACAGCTTAAACCGCTACAGCCTTCTGATCATTGATGACCTCGGAATTGAACGGAACTCTGACTTTGCACTGGAACAGGTATTCAATGTGATTGACAGCCGTTACCGCAGTAAAAAGCCCCTGATCATAACAACCAATCTCACTTTATCAGAGCTGAATAACGCCGCTGATATCGCACACAAGCGAATTTATGACCGGATTCTGGAGAGATGTGTTCCCATCCGTATCAATAACCGGAATATCCGTCAGGACAATGCAACAGCTAATTTAAAAAAAACGAAAAAAATTCTGTTAGATAATCACACTTCAAACCAGAGTTGAAACAAAGCAGCATCGCACAATAACTATTTTTCACTGACAGTAGTACTACTTTCTTTTCTTATTTATCACCAGAGACATGCCACTGTCAGTTATCTAAAACTATAGTACTAAACCACAAGATTTTAAAACTAAATCGCCCGGATACGGGCATAAAAAGGAGGTGCCAGATATGGCAAATAAAAGAATTATGACACCAGAAGAAAAAGTGCTTTTACAGGCAAAACACAGACTGGAAGAAATCGAAGCAAGAAACCGTAAAAAGGAACGTAATGCCAGAACACGCAGATTGATTCAAGAAGGAGCGATTCTGGAAAGCATTGCTCCACATATTAAAGAAATGGATTTAGATACCCTAAAGCGGGAGCTGATGCTCCGGCTAAGAGGAATGTAAATACACAAGTTCTACTCCCAAAGGGCGCACTTACTCACCACCCGATAAATCGGGCGGTGGTATCCCCTACGGGGCTCGTGCGCTCTGCCGAGGGCTATCCGCTGTTGCAGGCAACATCGAAAGGAGGTGCCAGATATGGCAATTTATCATATGCAAGCCAAGGTCGTCAGCCGTGGTTCCGGGCGGTCTGCTGTCGCTGCATCTGCTTATATGAGCTGTAGCCGCATATACAATGATTACGATGGCATCCAGCATGACTACACCCGAAAACATGGACTGATCTATCAGGAAGTAATGCTTCCCCCTATGGCTCCGCCTAAATGGAAAAACCGGGAGCAACTCTGGAATGCTGTAGAAGCTGCTGAAAAAACAAAAGACAGCCGACTGGCAAGAGAATTTGTTGTCGCACTCCCTATTGAGTTGGATAAAGACAGCAATATTTCTCTTCTTCAGAATTTTATTCAAAAGAATTTTGTAGATATGGGAATGTGTGCCGATTTCGCCATTCACGATACAGATGGTCACAATCCCCATGCACACATTCTACTTACTGTCCGTCCATTAAACGAAAACGGAACATGGCAGTATAAAACCGAAAAAGAATATCTATGCATCAAAGATGGAGAGGAAAAGGGATTTACTGCTTCTGAATTTAAGGATGCTCAGAAAGAGGGCTGGGAAAAACAGTATCGTTATAAAGCTGGGAAAAAGAAAGTATATCTGACTCCCTCGGCAGCACAGGAGAAAGGTTATGAACGTATCGACAAACATCCAAAAAGCACCCGGTATGGCAGACAAAACCCGATTTCCGAACAATGGAACAGTGAGGAACAGCTCTGCCTCTGGAGAGCAAACTGGGCAGATGCCGTAAATAAAATGCTTGCCCTTAATCAGATAAATGCCGCCATTGATCACCGCAGTTTTGCAGCTCAGGGAATCACAGAACAGCCAACCATCCATGAGGGCTACATTGCCCAGAATATGGAAAAGAAAGGCATGATAGCAGACCGGTGTGAAATCAACCGTCAGATTCGTGCAGATAACAAAATGCTTCGGGAATTAAAAGCACAGGTGAAAAAATTTGCCCAAGCTGTCGAAAAATCTATTCCGGTAATTGCAGAAACATTAGAAGCAATCCGAAATCATATGATTTTTACACAATATCATTTACTTCATAATGAAATGCAAAAAGAAGTGATCCATGACTGGATGCAGCATTTTCGTCCTATCCTGAATCAATATGATACCATTAAGAAAAAGCTCAAAGCGAAAGTTACTGAAAAGAAAGAACTAAATGTGCAAAAAAGTAAAACCAGTATTCTAAATCCATTCCAGCATATAAAGTTAAATCAGCAGCTTACAACCGTAACAGAAGAAATCGAGGAACTGAAATCTGTCAAAGAACAGCTGCTGTTTCAGGCTGAATGCTCCACAGAGAAAGATATGGCGAGCCTTTCCAGAAAATACGACCAGATGGATAAGAATCTGGATATTCTCGATTCTCAAGATATGTCTCTCAAAGGGCAGCTTAAAAAAGATGCTGTCGCTTTCCAAGAGGAAAAATTCCGTCCTGACCCGGAGCAATACACTGAATTACTGGATGCCAGAATCCAGATACGACCTACTTTCCGAGATAAACTGATTGAGCAGCTCAAAGGTACTTTTGGTGAATATTATGACTATCACCGTCGTGATATTGCAGCTAATGAAGTAGATTATCTCAATGTTGAAGATCCTGATGTTTTCTCCCATCGTGCCTGGGAACTTGAATATCAGAGAAAACAAGAGATGCGACGAAATCAGCCTGTCCGAACTAAGAAAAAATCACATGATATAGAATTGTAATTTGATTCTTCTTTGAACCCGTACAAACACAAAGAGCTGAACAAATAGGATTTTTCGTCCTACCTGTTCAGCTCTTTGTCTACCTGTAAATCAATTCTTTCAACACAATCTCTTCCGCCGCATTTCGGATATTATTTACCGTTCCTACCCAAGCCATCTGGTCACAGGCTTTCGTTTCTTCTGTAATACCTTGCCTCTTCATCATCTGACACACCAGAATATCCATCCTCTCCTGTGCTTCATCGTCCACAGCATTCAGATGTTCCACCAGTCTGTCCTCCAATATATACAGTGAATATATTGCCGGACGATGCTCTTTCAAATACGTTTTTCGTATCATTCCATATTTTCCATAATACGGTTCTTCATCTGTACTGACAAGATTCGGATAGTAAATTCCGTCTGCGCCAAGTGTGTAGGTTCCACCCATTTTTTCAAATGTGCTTTTCATGTGTTATTCCTCCTTGAAATCAGCGATGCCCTTAGATCATCGCAAAATATTCCAGGGCAGCCTTGATAGCTTCTTCCTTCTCTTTCGGGCATTGTGGAACTCTTGCATTTTCTGATTTTGGAAGATTATAGTTTTCTCCCACTTCAATTCCACATTTGCGTTTTACCTGAGAAATATATAAACTTGAAACCTTCAAGCCAAATTCTTTCAGCACATAATCTTTGATTTCCTGATAGGTTGCTTTCAACTCGGCACTGGTGGCATCCAGCTCGTCCAGGTCTAAGTCGATCTCTATCGTGTCATCTGGTTTTTGTTGGGACAAAAGAACAACTGTCTCCACATGAACCCCCTGACAGAACTGATCCACTGCACAGGCGTTGGTCATCTGATACCCTGCTTCATAAAATGCCGGAAGGTCTCTTACAAGGCTTGTAACCTTGCAGGAAATGTATACGATCTGGTCCACCCCATAAGCCAGAATCTTCGGAAGGGCTTTCGGGTGAACGCCGTCTCTTGGCGGATCCAGAATGATCATGTCCGGTTTCTCAGGCACTTCATCCAGCACTTTCAGCACATCTCCGGCTATAAAGCGGCAGTTGCTGATGCCATTTCGTGCTGCGTTTTCTCTGGCAGCTTTTACCGCATCTTCCACAATCTCCACACCGATCACCTCACTGGCAACAGATGCCGCAAGCTGGGCGATAGTGCCGGTTCCGCTGTAAAGGTCAAACACCACCTTATCTCTGGTATCTCCTACATATTCCCGCACCTTGGAATACAGGATCTCTGCAGCCAGGGAGTTTGGCTGGAAGAAGGAAAACGTGCTGATCTTAAACTTCAGCCCAAGAAGTTCTTCGTAGAAATAATCCTTTCCATAAAGGATCTTCGTCTCATCACTCTGTACCACATCGGACAGAGAATCATTTAAAATGTGCATGATCCCCACGATCTTACCTTCCAGGGGAAGTGCAAGGAGCTGTTCTTTCAGTGGTTCCAGATCATACTCTTCCTGGGTGGTAGTTACCACATGAACCAGAATTTCGCCGCTTGTGACGCCTCTTCGAAGAAGCAGATGGCGGAGATATCCCACATGCTGAAGCTTCTTATAAAAACTGGCATTACGCTCCAGGAAAAACTCCCGCACACAGACAAGGATTTTCGTCATATCCGGATGCACCAGTTTACAGTCATCTGTATTCAGGATATCGTAAGTGCTGCCCTTTTTGTGAAGTCCAAGAGACAGCGGACCATCCTTATACTCATCCCCAAAAGAAAACTCCATCTTATTGCGGTACCCGAACTCAATAGGACTGCCGTAGATCCCATCCCAGTGATATAAACGATCTGCAGCCTCAGCTTCTTCTGTCCCATCACCGTTCTTCCCGATCTTAGCCAGGCTCTCTCTTACTGCCCCATCCAGAAGTTCCCTCACCTGATGTTCCTTCATATCCTTCTGTGCCTCATAGCTCATGGTCTGGTACATGCAGCCGCCGCATGCCGGAAACTCCTGACAGGCAGGTTCTCTTGTCTCCAGCGGAGATTTCTCCAGGACCTCCAGAAGACGTCCTTCCGCCCGGCCGGAACGTTTCTTATTGATCATAAACCGGACTTTCTGTCCCGGGATTCCGTTTTTTACAATTACTTTCTGGTCATCAACCCAAACAAAACCTTTGTTTGGAAATTCCACTTTTTCTATAATACCTTCGTAAATTTCACCTTTTTTCATAAATCCTCTTTCTGTTTTATAACCAGCAGACAATAGTTCGAACATTCAGGATCCTCTTTACTGTCTGCTCATGAACGCCAGCGTTTCACGGTCCGTTTTCAAAAATCAAGCCCCGGTATCGCGCCGGGGCTTCAATTATCCGCTTCTCATATTCATACATAACAGACAGCCATTCTGATCTGCTCAAAACAGCCTCTGCAGTGAAAGTTCTTACTCTTCCTCATCCTCGAAATAATCATCGAAGTCATCATCAAAATCTTCTTCAAAATCTTCCAGATAATCCGGAGCGAAGAAACGGTATACTGCAAACGCAATACCGGCAACAGCTGCAACAGCACCGATGATCGCCAGTACCCAAAGGACTGTGTTCTTATCTTTCTCTTCTTCTTTTTTCTTCAGTGTTGCGAGCAGTTCTTCAAGTTTTGTTGTATTTAAATTCATAACACTGCACCATCCTTTCTTTCTGTTCGGCTGTACTTTCTGTCAGTAAATCTGCAGCGCAGCGTTTTTTGAGGTCGCTGCACCCGAGCCTTTTTTAATGTTCTTATTATACCACCATATGTCTGGTTTTACCAGAACTTACACAAATTTTCGCAGAAACATTCTATAAAAAAATCGCCGTATTTCCGGCATTTCCGGAAAGATACGGCGGTTTTCTCTTATTCTTTATGGGTTCCTCGAATCACTTTGATCCCGCGTTCTTCTATCAGACCGCAGATCTGTGTTATCCGCGGACATTCCTTTTTTTCCTCATTCAGACGGCATACCCCGACATGGATGACGCTGATCTTTTCACTGACCAGCCGATCTGCCTTTTCCAAAATCCCCTCATCTTCAGCAGGTTCTTTTGCATTGGTTTCTTTGCATCCGTTGCATGTCATCACAGCTGCCAGAATCGTATCTTCCGGATAGCCGGAAAAAAAATCTCTTCTTTCCCGAAATGCAGACAGACATCCTGCCCTGGTACACACATCATTGGAATTAAGGCATGTCAAAATCCCGATCTTTTTCATCTTTTTCCCTCTATGCATCCCGCCTCACAGCCAGAATCATAAAAACAAAATATGCATCTTTCCGCGGCTGTCGTAAACGATCTCCGCTTCTACTTTATAGATCCTGCGGATCAGCTCCGGGGTCAGGACTTCTTCCGGCGTTCCGTAACCTTCCAGAACTCCGTCCTTCAGTACATAGATCTTATCACAGTATGCTGCTGCAATATTCAGATCGTGAATAGCGGAGATCACGGTTACATTAAGTTTTTTCACCAGCTCCATCAGCATGATCTGGTGGGTAATGTCCAGATGATTGGTAGGCTCATCCAGAATCAGTGCAGAGGTCTGCTGGGCAAGTGCTCTTGCCAGGATCACCCTCTGCTGCTCTCCTCCGGAAAGAGTGGAAAAGGTACGGTCTGCAAACGCCTCCATCTGTACGGTTTTCAGCGCTTCATCCACGATCTGGTAATCTTTTGCATTGTCCCGTTCCAGAGTCTTTTTATGAGGCGCACGCCCCATAAGAACCACCTCGCGGACCGTAAAATCAAAATTATAATAATTGTGCTGTGCCACCACGGCCATTTTTTTCGCAGAGCTTCGAACACTCATGGAATGAAGCTCCTCGCCGTCCAGATACACGGCTCCTGCGTCTGGTTTCAGAATACGGTAAATGCATTTCAGCAAAGTGGATTTTCCGCTTCCGTTTGGTCCGATGATTCCTACCAGTTCCTTATCCTGGGATTCCATGGAGATTCCCTTCAGGATCTGTCTGGCGTGAAAGCCAACCTGAATATTTTCTGTGGTGATCTTCATTACCGGGCACCTCCGAATCCATAGGATTTCCGCACAAGCAGATAAATAAAGCAGGGAGCACCGATAATGGATACCAGCACACCGATGGGCATCTCGGAATTTTTAAGGATCACACGACATGCCACATCGCACCAGATCAGAAACGATGCACCAAGAAGCGCACTTAAGGGGAGCAGTTTTCTGTGATCTGTTCCAAAAAGGATCCGGACCACATGAGGGATCACCAGTCCCACAAATCCGATTACACCGGCACAGTACACGGCAAATCCGATCATAACAGAAGCAATGATCAGATAAAAAGTCCGCAGTCTGTGCAGATCTGTTCCAAGGGTAATGGATACGTCATCTCCCAGAAGCATCAGATTCAGGTTCCGGTACTGCGTCCAGAAAACAGCCACGCACACCAGCGTGACCGGAAGCATTACTCCCACTCTGGTCCAGCTTGCTCCGGCAAGACTTCCCATGCTCCACTTCATAACTTCTGTTGCCGCATTTTTGTCATTGGTAATATAAATGACAAAATTGGAAAAAGCAGAACAGACTGCGCTGACCGCCATTCCCGCAAGGATCAGTTTTGCGGAAGTTGCCTTTCCACCCATGTTTGCAATGGCGATCACCGCAAAAGAAGTGATCATCGCGCCAATGAAAGCTGTGATTCCCACAGAGTTTCCACCAAGAAAGCTTCCGATTCCAAGCATGATGGCCAGTGTGGCACCCAGAGATGCACCAGATGAGATACCCAGCACATACGGGTCTGCCAGCGGGTTCTGCACGATAGCCTGCATCACCACGCCGCACACGGAAAGAGCCATTCCAACTGCCAGAGCCAGAAGGACTCTAGGCAGCCGGATCAGCCACACAACATCATGAACTGCGCCTTCCGCATAGGCGGACAGACTTTTTATATGAAACAATTTATAAGCGATAACGCTGTATACATCCTTCAGTGACAGATCCGCATTTCCAAAAGTGATGGCTGCAAGTATGGAAAAAATAAGGAATCCTGCAAGTCCGATGAGAACTGCCACATACATGGATGTTCTGAGCACCTTATCTTTTTTTCTCTGTGAAGCTGTTTCTTTCACTGCATTTTCTCCGATCAGTCAAGATTTACGTCCGGATATAATCCCTTTGCAAAAGTTTCGATTCCGTCCTGGGTACGTGTTGCACTTGCATACATCTCACTGAGCATGATCGGGTAAACACGTCCGTTCTTTACTGCGTCAAGGCTCTTCAGGGACTCATCATCCTGGATCACTGCAAGCTGGCTGTTCTTAACAGTTTCCGGATCATCTCCTGCATATGGCATGTAAACCACAAAGATCACGTCAGGGTTGGCTGCGATGATATCCTCTTTTCCAACGGTGGAAGCATCCGGGTTTGCAAGAGTTGCGCCTAACTGTGTTACCATATCTCCGCCAAGGCTCTTTACGCCATAGTTTGTGATGTCATCTCCAAGAGGCTCCAATACCATTACGCTTGGTTTGTCTTTTACATCTGCAGTTGCAGTAAGAGTTTTGTCGATCACTGCTTTTGCATCATCAACGATAGCCTGTGCTTTGTCCTGTACATCGAAGATCTTTCCGATATTTAAGATATCTGTGAATTCATTTTCCAGTGTTCTGTCGCCGTCCGGACGAGTATTGGTGTTGTAGTAGGTGTTGCAGCCTTTGTCGATCCAGTCTGTTACATTTCCCAGATTCTCATCAGAGAAAAGAGAGCTCCAGGATAAGATCATATCCGGCTCCAGCATTGTTACAGTTTCAAGGGATGGGGTAAATTCGTCAAGATAATTTGTTTTTGAGAATGCTTCTTTGAGATCTTCCGGAACTTCATTATCAAGACCTGCGGTAGCTACCAGGTGGTCTTCCAGACCAAGTGCGAGCATAGTCTCAATGCTTCCCTGATATACAGCAAGGACTTTTTCCGGTGCTTTTTCATAAGTGGTTTCGATTTCGTTTCCATCGTAATCATAGGTTGTGATGGTCAGAGGATATTCTGTCTTGGTTGCCTCTGCGGAAGAATCTTCGGTGTCTGCAGACTCTGTACTGTCTTCTGCTGCCGGCTGATTGTCTTCCTTGATGGTCTCGGAGTCTGCTCTCTCTGCGGCATAAACAGCCGGAGCTGCTGATACGGTCATTGCCGCTGCCATTACCATTGCCATGATTCTTGTGGATACATACTTGTTTTTCATTTCATTTCCTCTCTTTTCGCCTGTTTTATCTCCTGTTGCCTATGGGTAACCGAAAAGATGGGGCTTCATAAAATCTGCACGGAACACTTTGTACGGAAGCTCCCACTTACATACTGTCAAGCAGGTTTCCTGACTTACAGACTCAGAAAAAACTCCGCAAAATAAAAACTGATACACCATTCATCTTTTAGCCGATCATGAATGATGTATCAGAATTTTCTCCAGAATCTCTCTGACATCGGGATTTCGCCTTCTCACATGAGTTTCTGCAATGGCATGTGAAATCCCTTCTTCTGTATACAGTGGCCGCAACCGCTCAGGCTTTTTACCCGATTCCCTCTCACAGTATCCGACAGCATATGTGCCGGTGATACTGTCCACTTCACAGCAATTCAATTACGCTGATACTGATTCTAACATACCGGTTTTCCAATTACAACCTTGAGGCCGGATTTTTACATTTTTTTGCAGAAATAGTCTGCCCGGAGAGATCCCTCTCAGATCTTTTTCAGCTTGGCAAAACCGGCGAACATTTTTTTCACGCCGACTTTGTCAAAGTCTACCGTCACTTCGTAGTCTCTGCCGCCGTCTGCGATATTTTTTACGATACCGACTCCGAATTTCACATGACGGACCGTGTCTCCCTCACCATAGTCCAGGCTGTCCGCCTTCTTCACTGTGAAATCTTTTTTCTGCAGGGTGCTCTTTGCCTGGAAATTCATTTTCATCTGGGCATAGGCGCTTTTCGGAGATACGATATCATCTACCCTGGGCTTTTTCTCCTGAATGGTATGTCCAAGATCTACCAGCTCCCGTGGAACCTCCCTTACAAAACGTGACACACGGTTATACTGAGTCTCCCCACGGATCATCCGCTGTTTTGCACAGGTTAAGGTCAGTTCCTTCATGGCACGGGTGATCCCCACATAACAGAGCCTTCGCTCCTCCTCGATATCCGACGGATCACCGGACCAGATGGAAGCATACCCCGGAAAAACACCGTCCTCCATTCCCACGATAAATACATTTGGGAATTCCAGTCCCTTGGCACTGTGAAGGGTCATCAGCAGCACATAATCCTGATCCGGATCAACAGAATCGATATCTGCCACCAGTGCGATCTCCTCCAGAAATGCAGAAAGTGTTGCCGGCTGTCCGGCCTCCTCCATGGCTTCCTGGAAGGATTCTGTCTTGGAGATCAGCTCATCGATATTTTCGATCCTCGCCTGGGCCTCCTCCGTTTTCTCTGCCTCCAGTTCCTTCACATAACCGGTAAGCTCAATGACCTCTTCCAGGGTTTCACGGACTGTATAGGCCTCTGCCTTACTTTTCAGTCCCTGGATAAAGGATACAAAATCATTGATCTTTCCTGCTGCCCTGCCAATGGACGGTACTTCCTCCACCACGCGGAGCGCATCGTAAAAGCTCAGGTTCATCATATCCGCATAGTCCTGGACACGGCCGATGCTGGTGAGTCCGATCCCTCTTTTTGGCACATTTAAGATCCTGCGCACAGCCAGATCATCACTGGCATTGTCAAGGGTCTTCAGATAGCTTAACAGATCCTTGATCTCTTTGCGGGCATAAAAGTTCACGCCGCCGACAATCTTATAAGGAACATTTGCCAGGAGAAATTTCTCCTCAAAGAGACGGGACTGGGCATTGGTCCGATAAAGTACTGCACAGTCCTTGTACTGGAATTTCCCGTTGCGGCGCCCCTGGATGATCTCTCCTGCAACATACTCCGCTTCCTCAAATCCGTTGTTGAACTGACGGAAATGTACTTTATCGCCCTCTTCGTTCTCTGTCCAGAGGCGTTTTTCCTTACGCTCTGTGTTGTTGACGATCACCTCATTGGCTGCATTGAGGATGTTCTGGGTAGAACGGTAATTCTGTTCCAGGCGCACCACCTTAGCCTCAGGAAAAACCTTCTCAAAGCCTAAGATATTCCCGATATTTGCTCCACGAAAACGATAGATGGACTGATCATCATCACCAACCACACAGAGATTCTTGTATTTCTCGGCAAGAAGACTTACAAATTTAAACTGGGCAGTATTGGTATCCTGATACTCATCCACCATAATATATTTGAAACGTTCCTGATAATAGTCCAGGATATCCGGATTATGCTGAAAAAGCTCCACAGTCTTCACGATCAGGTCATCAAAATCCAGCGCATTGTTTCCCCGGAGGATAGACTGATATTCCTTATACATACCGGCAATCTTCCGTGCATCCGGATCGCCGCCCGCATTCAGCTCCATCTCTTCCGGTGTGATCAGTTCATCCTTGGCATGGGAAATCTCAGCAAGAACAGCGCGTTCCTTGTAGATCTTGGTATTGATATCAAACTTCCGGAAGATTTCCTTCATGACTGTTTTCTGGTCGTCGGCATCATAGATGGTAAAATTACTGCCAAAGCCCAGCACCTCAATATGTCTGCGCAGGATCCTCACGCAGGCGGAATGGAAGGTGGAGACCCATACGCTCTCCGCACCCATTCCCGCAATTTTATTCACACGTTCCCGCATCTCACTGGCGGCCTTGTTAGTAAAGGTGATCGCCAGGATATTCCATGGGTTTACACCCTTTTCTTCCATTAAATAGGCGATCCTGTGGGTCAGCACTCTTGTTTTTCCGGAACCGGCTCCTGCGAGGATCAGAAGTGGTCCCTCTGTATGTACGGCAGCTTCCCGCTGCATAGGATTCAATGTGTCCAAAGCATCATGTATACTCATTTTGATCTCCATTTCTTTTTCCATATGAACAGTATCTTTATATACTATCATGACTTTACTTTCCGGTAAACCCACCTCTCTGAAAAAAAGTTTCTTTACAAGTAGTATTTAAAACTATATAATAGGGAGCAGAGGTGATAATGCGATGACAGAAAACGAAAAAGAAATGATGAACAGCATTTTTGCAAAAATTGCTGAGCTTGATTATATAAAACCCGATGAAATTCCCAATATTGCTCTTTACATGGATCAGGTCACAACCTTTATGGAAGATAATCTCGCTTCCACCAAGCGTCATGATGATGACAAGATCCTGACCAAGACCATGATCAACAATTACGCAAAGAACAAGCTCCTTCCCCCGCCGGAAAAAAAGCGGTATTCCCGGGAGCATCTGCTGATGCTGATCTTTATCTACTATTTTAAGAATATCCTCTCCATCAGTGATATCCAGACCCTTCTGGGACCGATCACCGAGAAATACTTCAAGTCCGTTACAGAAAAGGACATGACTTACATCTACCAGGAGGTTTTCAGTATGGAGCAGTCACAGATCCGTTACCTGGAAAAGGATCTTATGCGCCGTTTCAAAAGTGCCGGAGAAATTTTTGAGGACGCCGACCCGGAGGATAAGGAATTCCTTCACCAGTTTTCCTTTATCTGTCTTCTTAGCTTCGACGTATACATGAAAAAAATGATCATCGAAAACATGATCGACCACATGAATTCCTCAAAAGATACGGATTCCTCAAAAAAAGACAAATAATATCCGGAGCTCACATCCGGTCATAAACGTGCGTCGCCGGGCGCACCGAAAAAAAAAGAGACAGACGCACGATCGCCTGTCTCTTTTTCGTTACAGCATTATCCGTTATCATCACGGTATGGACGTAAGCCTTATTCTGCTTCGCCGCCCTGCTCCCCGTTATCCTTCTTCATACGTGCAAATACCATCTCATAACCATCATTTCCATAGTTCAGGGAACGGTTCACACGGCTGATCGTAGCTGTGGAAGCTCCTGTTTTCTCGGAAATATCAAGGTATGTACGCTTATCAGTAAGCATCTTGGCTACCTCGAAGCGCTGAGATAAAGAAAGCAGCTCATTGATGGTGCACACATCCTCAAAAAATGTATAACACTCTTCCTTATCCTTCAGGCACAGGATCGCTTCAAAAAGATGATCCACAGCCTCCGTCCTGATTTTTTTGCTCATTGTTACGCTCCTTTAAAATACATAAATTTCGTCTAATACAATACTGATATTTTAACACTCTAAATCGTGATAAGCAAGCCTTTTAAGGAAATTTAATAAACTATTTCGCTATTTTGTCTTTCTATAGCGGACACATGATTTTCCCATTTCCACTGCCCCGGAAAACATTTGGGATTTGCTTTTTCTGCTGTGATTGGGTATACTTAAAATAATATCCAAAAGAAAAGGAGACTTATCAAATGAATCGTTTTTTCAACATGGACAACAAATTCTTCGTGTTCATGGGACGCGTAGCAGACCTGCTTCTTCTGAATTTTCTGTGCATCCTCTGCTGTATTCCGGTTGTCACCGCAGGCGCCTCCATAACAGCTCTCTACTATGTCACACTGAAGATGGCAAGAGACGAAGAATCTTATATTGCCCGCAGCTTTTTCCGCTCATTCAAACAGAACTTCAAACAGGCGACCATCATCAATATCATCATGCTCCTCACCGCTGCTGTTCTGTTTATCGATCTTCGAATCGCCAGAGCCGGAAGCGGAGCTATGTACAAAGGACTTTTCAGCCTGTTCATTGCATTTGCACTGATCTATGTGATGATCCTTCTGTACATTTATCCGATCCTTTCCAAATTTTTTAATTCCGTCAAGAATACCTTTGTAAATGCATTCCTGATGTCCGTCCGCCATCTTCCGCTGACACTTTTGATGCTTGTGATCTCTGCGTCTCCGCTCCTTCTGATGTGGCTTTTTGCTTATGTGAGCTACGCACAGTTTACATCCATCCTGATCATGCTTTTTATTCTGATGGGATTTTCCACGCTGGCCTACTGGAAATCAAAGATCTTTGTAAAGATCTTCGATAACTATATACCGAAAGATGAAAACGAAGAAAACGGCGAAGAGAAAAACGAACCGAAAGAGGCATAATGAAGCGCTGGAACGACAAGCCTTATCATTCTCTGGACTATATGCTCCGGGAGCGATACGGCGAAAAGGTCTACCGGGTTGCATTAAACGGCGGCATGTCTTGTCCCAACCGTGACGGCACCCTGGGCAAAAAAGGCTGCATCTTCTGCAGCCAGGGCGGAAGCGGAGATTTTGCAGCAAACGCCGCTCTTTCCATTACAGAGCAGATCAACACACAGATCAAAAGTCTCTCTTCCAAACGCCCGATCCATAAATATATCGCCTATTTTCAGGCATATACAAACACATATGCTCCTGTGGAACACCTGCGTAAGATCTTCACAGAAGCCATCTCCCATCCGGATATCGTGGCACTGTCCATTGGTACCAGACCGGACTGTCTGGGAGATGATGTACTGGAGCTTCTTTATTCCCTGAACCAGATCAAACCGGTGTGGGTGGAGCTGGGACTCCAGACTATCCATGAAGATACCGCCAGATATATACGGCGCGGCTATCCACTGTCCTGTTTTGATACCGCAGTGAAAAATCTCCGCGCAGGCGGCATCGAAGTGATCGTCCACACCATCCTGGGGCTTCCCGGCGAAAGCCGGAAGGATATCCTGGAAACAATGGCTTATCTGAACGCCATGGATATCCAGGGGATCAAGCTGCAGCTTCTTCATGTACTGCGTGGTACAGATCTTGCCGCTGATCATGAAGCCGGTCTTTTCCGCACTTATGAACGGGATGAGTATCTGAACCTTGTCATTGACTGTCTGGAACATCTCAGACCGGATATCGTGATCCACCGGGTCACCGGCGACGGACCGAAGGATCTGCTGATCGCACCTTTATGGGCCAGCCGCAAACGAGAAGTTTTAAACCTTCTTCATCACCGGATGAAAGAAAGAGCAAGTTTTCAGGGAAAAGCTCTCGAAGCCCTTTCCCGCAGCCAGTAAAAAGGAGGATTCTTATGGCATCACCTTTTACAACCTATAAGCTTATTATTTTATATATGCTGCAGAATTCCGATGGGGATCTCACAAATTCCCAGATCACCGATTTTATCCTGGACCGGAAATACACCAATTATTTTCAGCTCCAGCAGGCAGTTTCCGAACTTGTGGAGGCAGATCTGGTGGAAATGTCTTCACAGTCCAACCGCAGTTACTATCGACTGACCTCCGAGGGAAAAAACACTCTGAAATATTTTTCCAAAGAACTTTCCTCTGACATCAAGAAAGAAGTGGAAGAATATCTCAATTCCCTCCACTGCAAGATCGAAGAACATCTCCTGACTCCTGCAGATTACTATCCCACCAAAGAGGGTAGCTACTCGGTACGTCTGCGGATCATCGAAAGCGGCGTCAGCATCGTTGATCTCAGCATCAATGTGCCAAATCTTGCTGCTGCACAGTCTGTATGTGAAAGCTGGCCTTATAAATACCAGAATGTTTATGACAAAATAATGGAGGAGCTTCTCTGAGAGGCTCCTCCGTTTTACTTATATTCATTTATTTCGCTTCTTCGTGGATCTTCTTCATATGCTCTTTCAGTTTCTTTTCATATCCCATATCACTGAGCTCGTAAAAATGTTCTCCTTTGATTTCTGGTGGCAGATACTGCTGTTTTACATAGTGGTTCGGATAATCATGGGCATATTTATATCCGATACCATGACCCAGACTTTCGTGGCCACCATAATGGGCATCCTGCAGATGCACCGGAACGGTTGTCTTCTTCGCCTTCACGCAGCGCATGGCTTCCTGTATGGCATTTACTGCAGAATTGCTCTTGGGTGCACAGGCCATGTATGTAACTGCCTGGGAAAGAATGATCTGGGACTCCGGCATTCCCACACGTTCCACTGCCTGTGCTGCTGCCGTTGCCACGCAGAGGGCCTGGGGATCTGCGTTTCCGATATCTTCGGAAGCAAGGATCATGATCCTTCTTGCGATAAATTTCACATCTTCTCCTGCATAGAGCATTTTTGCCAGATAATAGACTGCCGCATCCGGGTCGGAGCCTCGCATGCTCTTGATAAAGGCAGAAATGATATCATAATGATTGTCCCCGTTCTTATCGTAGCGCACCACCCGCTTCTGGATACACTCAGAAGCCACCTCAAGGGTCAGATGGATCTTACCATCTGTATCACGGGGTGTGGTAAGGATTCCCAGTTCTATGGCGTTTAAGGCGCTTCTGGCGTCTCCTCCTGCCATATCTGCCAGAAATTCCAAAGCATCCTCCTCGATCACCGCCCCATAGCTTCCCATTCCACGTTCCGGATCGTTAACCGCACGCAAGATCAGTTCCTTTATCTCCGGTATCTCCAGGGACTTCAATTCAAAGATGATCGATCTTGAAAGAAGCGCTCCGTTTACCTCAAAATATGGATTCTCTGTTGTGGCCCCGATAAGAATGATGGTTCCGTCCTCCACAAAGGGAAGAAGATAATCCTGCTGTCCCTTGTTGAAACGGTGGATCTCATCAATGAACAGAATAGTCTTTTTCCCATACATGCCGAGATCGTCCTGTGCCTGCTTTACAACTGCTTCCATATCTTTCTTCCCTGCTACGGTTGCATTGATCTGGGTAAAGCTGGCGCTTGTGGTATTGGCGATGACTTTTGCCAGGGTGGTCTTTCCGGTTCCCGGAGGGCCGTAAAAGATAACAGATGTCAGCTTATCCGCCTTTATGGCACGATACAGCAATTTATCTTTTCCTACGATGTGCTGCTGTCCCACCACCTCATCCAGCGTTCGCGGACGCAGCCTGGATGCAAGAGGTGACTCCTGATCCAGCGTTTTTGACTTTGCGTATTCAAATAAATCCATGGCTTTCACTCCTGTATTTTCTGTAAAAAGCGGATATTCACGATCCGTATTCTTTTCATAGATCTGTATCCGGCAACGATCGTTTCATTTGTTTCCGGCATACGGACAGATTCCTTATTTTTATAATTTTACCTGTTTGCACATAAAAAAGCAATCGTTTCTGCCTTTTCGGCAAATCACAGTTACATCACCAGCAGCTGATCTGCAGTTACCAGGTCATATCCTTCTTCCGTAAGCATATCCGCAATCTCCAGGGCCGCTTCCACGGAGGTAGAAAAGCTGTCATGCATCAGGATAATGGAGCCATCCTTCACTTGTCTTTTTACGATATTTTCCACAGAACGGACATTTTTTGATTTCCAGTCCAGGGTATCCACATCCCAAAATACCGGCAGCATGGTCACACAGAGCTCCAGATCCTTCGGCCAGGCACCGTAGGGCGGGCGAAGATACATGGGATACTCTCCGGTGATCTCGTAGATCTCATTATTCGTCTTTATGATCTGCTGACAGGCCTGATCACCGGGAAGCTTATCAAGCTGCACGTGATCATACGTGTGATTACCGATGAGATGACCGTCTCTCTGCATCTGCGTTACAATCTCCTCATTTCCCCGGATATTTTTTCCCATAAGAAAAAATGTGGCATGGATTCCACGCTTCCGCAGGCCATCCAGAAGCAGAGGTGTATATGTTGCATGCGGTCCATCATCAAAGGTAAGAGCCACACGTGGACGATCCTCTTTTTCGCTTCTGTCAGAAGCTGTCTCAGTCACCGGTTCTGCTGCTTTTTGTCCGTACTGCGCCGCCACCAGCCGGAGCATCCCCTCACCGGCGATCATTCTGGTCACCCACATCCGAAATGCACTGTCTGAGATTTTTCCATATCCGCTGAGCAGGATCAATACCATTGCCACTACACAGAAATATTTTTTTCGCTTATCCATATTTCCCGCCGGATCAAATATACTTTTCCACAATATATGAAAAAATCCCCGGGAAAAGACTTTTGGCTTTTCTTTCCCGGGGAATATTCTCTGATATATGTCTTATTTTTTCAGGATCTCAAGTGCACTCTCGATCTCCTCCACGCATTTCTCATAACCAAGGGTACCGTTATCCAGGCACAGATTATATTTCGTCATGTCTGCCCAGTCAACACCCATGAAACGTTTGCAGAAATCTTCTTTGCGTTTGTCATCCTTATGCATAAATTTCTCAATATCCTTTGTAGTTCCGCTGAGTTTCTTACTTGCCTCACGGATACGGAAATCCCAGTCTCCGTAAACAAACACACGAAGAACATTGGAATAATCCTTCAGAATCATATTTGCACAACGTCCGATGATCACACAGGACTCTGTTTCTGCCAGCTGCCGGATCACCTTTGCCTGATAATTAAACAGGTTCTCATCGGATGTAAAATCCTTGCTCTGAGGCGGGATCAGCTCACCCTTGTAGATTCCGGACTTTGCAAAAAATCTCTGCTTTGTACTGACATTTTCATCTGCCCTTCCAAAAAGCTGCTCATGAATGCCACTCTCCTCGGATGCCATACGGATGATATCCTTATCATAGTAAGAAATCCCTAATTTCTTTGCAAGCTCCTCTCCGATGGTACGTCCACCGCTTCCATACTGTCTTGCAATGGTAATTACGAAATTATCCATGTCTTTCCCCCTACTCTCCAAGATATGCCTTCTGAACGGCCTCGTCATTCAGAAGATCCTCTGCCTTTCCATCCATAGTAATGCTTCCTGTTTCCAGAACGTACGCTCTGTCCGCAATGGAAAGAGCCTTCTTCGCATTCTGCTCAACCAGAAGCACTGTAGTTCCGCTCTCACTTACCTCGCGGATAATGTCAAAAATCTCATTTACAAAAATCGGCGACAGACCCATGGACGGCTCATCCATCAAAATGATCCTTGGTCTGCTCATCAGTGCACGTCCCATGGCAAGCATCTGCTGCTCACCACCGGAAAGTGTTCCGGCACGCTGTCCTTTACGTTCTTCCAGACGCGGAAATCTCTTGTATACACCAGCAAGGCTCTCTGCGATCTCTGCCTTGTCTTTTCTTGTGTAAGCTCCAAGAAGAAGATTCTCATAAACGGACATATCCGCAAATACTCGTCTTCCTTCCGGAACGTGTGCCATTCCCATTTCTACGATCTTATGGGCTGGTGTTCTTGTGAGGTCTTTTCCCTCAAACACAATGCTTCCGGACTTCGGAGAAAGAATTCCGGTAAGTGTCTGAAGTGTGGTTGTCTTTCCGGCACCGTTGGCACCGATCAGCGCAATAACCTCTCCCTGATTTACATGAAAAGAAATTCCCTTCAGAGCCTGGATCACACCATAATAGACCTGGAGGTCCTTTACTTCCAACATTGCCATTGTCTCGTTCCTCCTTATTCTCCCAGATATGCAGTGATAACCGTCGGGTCTTTCAGCACTGCAGATGTCTCACCCTGGATCAGTACCTGACCGAAGTTCAGAACTGTAAGTTCCTCACAGATACCGCCCACCAGTTTCATGTCGTGCTCGATCAGAAGAACAGTCATATCAAAATGCTCCCGCACAAAACGGATAGTATCCATCAGCTCCTGTGTCTCATTCGGGTTCATACCAGCCGCCGGCTCATCCAGGAGAAGAAGCTTCGGCTCTGTGGCAAGAGCTCTAGCGATCTCCAGTTTACGCTGTTTACCATAAGGCAGATTTCCTGCCAGAGTGTCTGCTTCCTTATCCAGATCAAACACCCTCAGTATCTCCATGGCACGTTCATTCATCTCTTTTTCTACCTTGTAATATTTCGGCAGTCTTAAGATCCCGGTCAGTGTGGAATATGGATGATGATTGTGAAGTCCTACTTTTACATTGTCAAGAACCGGCATATCCTTGAAAAGACGGATATTCTGGAAGGTTCTGGCGATTCCGGCCTTGTTGATCTCGATGGTGCTTTTTCCGGTGATGTCCTGGCCGTCCAGTCTAATGATTCCCTCTGTTGGTTTGTATACACCTGTGAGAAGGTTGAATACCGTTGTCTTACCGGCACCGTTAGGTCCGATCAGTCCATAGAGCTGTCCCTTCTCAATGGTCATATTAAAGCCGTCAACAGCACGAAGACCGCCGAACTGGATAGACAGATTATTTACTTCCAGCATTGCCATGATCAGGCCACCTCCTTTTTCGCTTTTTTGCCTTTGAATTTTTCTACCATGCGTGCTCTCCAGTCTCTTGCTGCCGGTGCCCAGTTAAAGAGCATCATGATGATCAGCACGATTGCGTAGATCAGCATACGGTAGTTTGCGAATCCACGGAGAAGCTCAGGCAGTGCATAGAGGATAATTGTTGCAATGATAGATCCTCTGATATTTCCGATTCCTCCAAGTACTACATACACAAGTACCAGAATGGACATATTGTAATCGAATACAGAAACCTTAAGAAGAGAAAGGTTATGTGCATACAGCACACCTGCAACTCCTGCAAGGGCTGCAGAAATGGTAAATGCCAGCAGCTTATATCTGGTGATATTGATTCCTACAGACTCCGCTGCAATACGGTTGTCCCTGGTTGACATAATAGCACGTCCGCTTCTAGAGTTTACAAGGTTCTGTACAATAAACAATGTGAGAAGAAGCAGGATCACGCCGATCAGGAAAAAGTAATTCTTGATATCTTTATAAAGAGTTGCTGTTCCCGAAATACCAAGGGCACCTTTGAGAATCTGCTTTCCGCCGGCTTCCAGATGAAGACCGGCTGCACTTGTTGCAACGTGAAGTCCTTTGTCATCCACGCCAATGTAAAGTACATTGATCAGGTTCTTGATGATCTCACCAAAAGCCAGTGTAACAATAGCCAGGTAGTCACCGCGGAGACGAAGTACCGGGATACCGATGATCACACCGAACAGTGCTGCAACTGCCGCACCTACAAGGATTGCAAGGATAAAGCGAGGAACCTGCGGAATGGAGTCTGCAACAACCTGTGAAAACAGGGCACTGGAAAAAGCTCCCACGCACATGAAGCCCGCATGTCCAAGGCTCAGCTCACCGGAAAAACCGACTACCAGGTTCAGGGAAACTGATGCAATGGTATAAACACAAAGGGGAACAAGAAGTCCCATAAGAAGTCTGGAAAGATTTCCAGTTGAGGAAAGTGCCTGTACGATCACAAAAAGCACAATGACAATTCCATAGTTGATCATGTTATTTTTTGTTGTTTTGTTTTTCATATTCTTCATATCGGCCACCTTACACTTTCTCCTGGATGTTCTTGCCGAACAGTCCGGTAGGTTTTACAAGAAGCACGACGATCAGGACTGCAAATACGATCGCATCTGCAACCTGGGAAGAAATATAAGCTTTTCCGAAGATCTCGATGATTCCCAGAAGGATGCCGCCGACCATAGCTCCCGGAATCGAACCGATTCCACCGAATACAGCAGCTACGAAAGCTTTGATACCAGGCATGGCTCCTGTGTACGGAGTCAGTGTCGGATAAGTCTGACAGAGCAGAAGGCCTGCGATCGCTGCAAGTCCGGAACCGATGGCAAATGTGAGGGAAATTGTCGCATTGACGTTAACTCCCATCAGCTGTGCCGCATCTCTGTCCTCGGAAACCGCCTGCATGGCACGGCCAGGTTTTGTCTTTTTTACAAAGAGAGAAAGTCCCACCATGATGATGATACATGCAAGGATGGTTACGATGGTGATTCCCTTGATGGTAAGCTCACCGTCAAACAGTGTGATGGACGGAACTTTGATAACAGCTACGAAACTCTTGGCATCTGCGCCGAAGATCAGAAGTGCCAGGTTCTGAAGCAGATAACTGACACCGATAGCCGTGATAAGAACGGCCAAGTTTGAGGAAGCTTTTCTAAGTGGACTGTAAGCTACCTTCTCAATGACAACACCAAGCAGTGTACAGATCACAACGGAAAGGATCACAGCAAGGATCGGTGACATGCCGCCTCTTGTGATACAGGTAAGGATGATATAAGCTCCCACCATGATAACATCTCCGTGTGCGAAGTTCAGCATCTTGGCAATACCATAAACCATGGTATATCCAAGTGCGATGATCGCATAGATACTGCCAAGACTGATGCCGTCTTTTAAATAAGATATAAAACTCATAACGCACCTCTTTTAATTGTTTATTGATAAGGGAAAAAGGGGACGGTTCCCACTAAAGGTGACCGTCCCCTGACCCCTAACGTTAACAGAAATTACTTATTTCATCTCTACATAAGCACCGTCTTTGATCTCGAATGCTTTCGGCTCTTTATCACACTCGCCATCCTCGGTCCATTTTGCTTTTCCGGTAAGTCCGTCAAGCTCGATGTTTGCCATGGATGCGCTCATTGCTGCACTGATGTCTGCATTTTCCATATCTGGTGTGATCTTTGCATCGTCAGCTGCAAGCTGCATTGCGTAAAGTACATCATATGTATCTGCCGCAAACTGGTTCGGGATCTCACCGTTGTGAGCATCGCCGTATGCTTTTACGAAGTTCTGGCTCTTCTCATCTGTAGCTGTTGCGGAGAATGGTGTCAGAAGCATAACACCCTCTGCAAGGGATTTATCGAAGTTCTCTACATTGAGGATACCATCCATGCCATCTACACCAAAGAATTTAATGTCAAGTCCTGCCTCAGATGCCTGCTGAAGGATCAGCGCATTGTCGGAATAGTAGTTCGGAAGGAAAAGAAGCTCAGCGCCGCTCTTCTTGATCTTTGCAAGCTGTACAGAATAGTCTGTGTTGCTGTCTGTTGTGTAAGCCTCATCTGCAACTACTTCAAGTCCGTCATCAGCAGCTGCTGCAACGAATGCGTCATGTACACCGGAGTTGTAGTCAGCAGCGGAATCATAAAGTACTGCTACTTTCGTTGCAAGTTTGTGCTCGGAAATGTACTGAGCAGATTTGGTTCCCTGTGCCGGGTCTGTGAAGCACATACGGAACTCGTTTGTTCCTGCTGTGATACAGTCAAGTGCTGTTGCGGATGGTGTGAAGAGGAATGTATCCTCAGCTGCCTCAGCTCCTACTGCGATACAGGAACCGGATGTTACAGTTCCACAGAGCATCTGCATTCCTTTATCGATCAGGTCATTGTATGCGTTAACAGCCTTCTCCGGATCTCCCTGGTCATCACCTGCGTCAAGAATCTCTACTTTATATCCGTTGAATCCACCGTTCTCGTTGATCTCATCAGCTGCGATCTTGGCTGCGTTGTATACGTTGGTACCGTACTGTGCGTAATCACCTGTCATCGGTCCGATCACACCGATCTTAAATGTCTCATCTGCTGCAAAAACTGACGTAGGCATCATCATAGCTGCTGTCATCGCTGCTGCTGATGCAACGCCGATTACTTTCTTCCAATTCTTCATAATAATCTCTCCTCCTGCGCTTTGTCGCGTTACTAATGTTTAATGGTAAAATTATAGCATCGCATATTTTTTATTTCAAGGGCAAATTTAGTTATCTGTTGTTTTTCGTCTGATTGCACAACGCGGACACTTGTCCGCTGTACAGCTTGTGTCGTTTTTCGGCAAATTGTCTGAATTTTTTTACAAAAAAATCCAGGGAAAAATTCCCTGGACTCCTTCGTCTCTTAATACTTTACTTATGCGATTGCTTTCTTAGCGATCTCAGCAAGAGCTGTGAAGCCTGCTGCATCGTTAACAGCCATCTCTGCAAGCATCTTTCTGTTGATGTCGATGTTTGCAACCTTAAGGCCGTGCATCATTTTGCTGTAAGAAAGTCCGTTCATTCTTGCTGCTGCGTTGATACGAGCGATCCAGAGCTGTCTGAACTGACGTTTCTTCTGTTTTCTTCCTGCATAGGAGCTTGTAAGAGCTCTCATTACAGACTGTTTTGCTACTCTATACTGTTTGGAACGGGCTCCTCTGTAGCCTTTTGCCAGTTTTAATGTACGGTTATGTCTTTTCTTTGCGTTTAATCCGCCTTTAATTCTTGCCATTTCTTAATTCTCCTCCTGTTCGTCTTCTCTATCTTATAAATATGGTAATACTTTCTTCATGCTCTTTACATTAGTAGAATCAACAACAGTAGATTTTCTCAGATTTCTCTTTCTCTTCTGAGATTTCTTTGTAAGGATATGGCTCTTGTAGGCTTTATTTCTTACTAATTTTCCTGTACCTGTTTTTTTAAAGCGCTTTGCTGCTGCTCTGCAAGTTTTAATTTTTGGCATTATGAATTCCTCCTTGATTTGGTACTTCTAAATTTTATATAGCATCCCGTTCTGCCCGGCTGTTGCCGTGAAGACTGAGATATCTACCGTTTCTCAGTCAGAAACATAGTCATGCTTCTGCCTTCTACCTTCGGAGCCTTCTCTACAGTCGCTATATCGGACAGAAGATCTGCGAAGTCATCAAGCACATGCCTACTGCTGGACATATGTGCCATCTCTCTTCCGCGGAAACGAAGTGTAACCTTAACTCTGTCGCCCTTGCTAAGGAACTTTCTTGCTGCATTTACCTTCGTCTTCAAATCATTCGTATCAATGTTCGGGGAAAGACGCACTTCTTTGACATCGATGGTTTTCTGCTTTTTTCTGGCCTCTTTTTCTTTTCTTGCAAGCTCGTAACGGTATTTACCGTAATCGATGATCTTGCATACCGGCGGTTTCGCCTGTGGGGCAATCTTTACAAGGTCAAGTCCTGCCTCCTGCGCTTTCGCCATCGCTTCTCTGGCGGACACGATTCCAAGCTGAGCTCCGTCCGGACCAATCAAGCGTACCTCTCTGTCTCTGATCTGTTCGTTAATCATTAAACCGCTAATTGTTGTACACCTCCATGAACATGATAGAATTATTTTTTTCTTTCTCATTAATGTAGCTTAAGCCGCACAAAAAAAGCGCAGACAGATGTCCACACTTCAAATAATTACACCTGCGCACTGATGGTTGGCCCGTCCGCAGTACTGTGCAATATTGACCTGAGTCGCTTATCTTCAGCGCTGAGGTGAGAGTGAACTCTGCTTTCTTTTCGCTACGTACTTTAAGAGGATACCATGGTGTCTGCTATTTGTCAACTGTTTTTTATATTATTATGTATTTATTTTTTGAGTATAAATTTTTCTTCTTCCGGACATACTATGCAACATCGGAATCTGTCAAGCCTTACCGCAGTGCTGACGATCAGAAAGGATGCGCATTCCGGCAGGCTGACGGTTTCCGGTAAAATCATAATTATCAGGAGGACACTTTTATGACAAGTCTTAAATGCTCCGCACACAACTGCTGCTATAACAAAAATTCTCTCTGCTCCAGGGGATCCATCAGTGTCGAAGGTGCAGATGCTCGTTATGCGGACGACACCGCCTGTGAAAGCTTCCGTGACCAGGAAGAGTGTGCTGTAAAAAATTCCGCAGATCCCTGCTGTGGGTGTGAGACCATTAACATCGACTGCAAAGCACACAACTGCACCTACAATGAGCACTGCAAATGCACCGCAGCTTCCATCAATGTATCCGGTGCCAATGCGCATCGCTGCTGTGATACAAAATGTGATACTTTCAGCTGCGAATGCTGATATCCTGAACAGAAATCCTGTTTCCATACAGAGCAGACATTCCTGTTTCTTTTGATCAGAAAGTCAAAAAGATCCGGCAGCGTTCCAGATGGAGTCTCTGCCGGATCTTATCCTGTTCATTTATTATCTGTTCTTAAGAAAATCCGGGATCTGGATGTCCTTTTTCTGAACAGTGCTTGTAGGAGCCTTTGTTCCAAACTGTGTGGAATTCATAGTCGGCAGGCTGAAGCTTGGCATGTTAAGGTTCATACCGCCTGGCTGTGACTGGCTTGTTTTTTTGGTGTTTCCGAATACAGAATTGGAAGCTCTGTTTCCAAATGGTGTGTTCTGAAGGTTATTGTCTGTAAGACCTGTAGCAATAACTGTAATTCTCGCATAATCTGCAACAGAATCATCATACATAGCACCAAAGATGATGTTTGCATCCTCACCTGTAAGCTCCTGTACATAGCTTGCAGCATCGTTGGCATCCATAAGAGAAATATCTCCGGAAATGTTGATGATCACATGAGTAGCGCCCTTGATGGTTGTCTCAAGAAGCGGAGAAGATACCGCCTGCTGTACAGCCTCCATAGCCTTGTCATCACCTCTTGCCTCACCGATACCGATATGAGCGATTCCCTTGTCTGTCATGACTGTCTGCACATCTGCAAAGTCAAGGTTGATCAGAGCCGGCAGATTGATCAGGTCTGTAATACCCTGTACTGCCTGCTGAAGAACCTCATCAGCCTTACGCAGTGCTTCCGGCATGGTTGTTCTTCTGTCAACGATTTCAAGTAATTTGTCATTGGGGATGACAATCAAAGTGTCAACTGCTTTCTTCAGATTTTCGATTCCCGCAAGTGCATTGTTCATACGGGTCTTTGCTTCAAAACGGAAAGGCTTGGTAACAACACCGACAGTCAGGATACCCATCTCTTTTGCCGCACCGGCGATCACAGGAGCAGCTCCGGTTCCGGTTCCGCCTCCCATACCACAGGTAACGAAAACCATGTCCGCTCCCTCGATGATCTTCTTAACTTCCTCAATGCTCTCCTCAGCTGCCTTCTGTCCAACCTCCGGCTGTGCACCGGCGCCGAGACCTTTCGTAATTTTCTCACCAATCTGAAGTACAGTCGGAGCTTTACACAGTGTCAGAGCCTGTTTATCGGTATTAACACCTACAAACTCAACTCCGCCAATGGCCTCTTCCACCATTCTGTTTACCGCATTATTACCTGCGCCGCCTACTCCAATTACAATAATTTTCGCAGAAGACTCAGCCTCATTCGTCATTATCTCTAACAATGTACTTCCTCCTTTATTTCTACCTGATATCCGATTCAGTGTAATAATCTATTCCAAGCTACATATACACATAGTTATATCATATATTTTTTTCGGTAATTAATCAACCATTAATTTTGTTTTTTTATACTTTTTTCACTAAATTTCGGCACTGTTTCTATTAACCGAAACATTTACAAAACAATCTCTGGCAAAATGTCCAAATACTGGTACTATATATTAAGAAAGCTTTTTTATCTTTACTCATAATCGGACTCATCACTGTAATCGCTGTACGAATTTTCATCATAATCCTCAGCTCCTTCTTCCTGATCACTGCTGTAATCAGCCTCTTCCTCGGTGCTGTCCGTACTGCTGTCTGAAGAGTCTTCTTCATTTTCTGTATCTCCGGTATCCGTACTCTGAGCATCTGGATCTTCGGAGTCTGTTCCGTCTCCGGAGCTTTCTGCCGAAGCCTGATAATCCTCCAGAGTGCCTACGTAATTGCCATCACGGTCATATTCACTGACTCCGTCATAGCCTCCGTCTTCCCGGTAACCGCCCTTCCAGTTTCCTTTTTCTGCCATGGTTTCTTCTGTGGGGGCTTCGCCTACATAGGTCATGTTGGCATCGTACTCACCACTGCCTGTGTAATCTCCCTCTTCATCATAGCCACCTACCCAGTTTTCCTGCGCATACTCCAGATCCGTCTGCGGTTTCGGTCCTACATAGTTGCCATTTTCGTCGTATTCGCCTTCTCCGGTGTAATTTCCTTCCTCATCATAGCCTCCGGTCCAGTTTTCTGCGGAAGTCTGGCTCTCATCCTGTTCCTGCTCCAGGGTAATGTTCTTGGAATTATCATTTACATTTTCTGCATGGAGAATTCCTTTTTTTTCGGAAATCATCGGAAGGATAGCCAGAACTCTGGTCATTTTGTCTTCCAGATATTCATCCTTTCCAAGTTTAACTGTGATATCCCCGTAAACAAGACTGATCTGTCCGTCGTCTTCAAATTCAATGTGATCCGGAACCTTATCATTTTTTGCAAAAATAGTAGAAAGAGCAACTGCCGTGTTCATCACCGTTTCATCCTTGATGGGGAGTTTCTCGTTCTGGATCACTTTTTTGACTTTGATCCCGTCAAAAAACGGAATTTTTTCGTTACGTTCCGTGGATCCTTCCACAAAAATACCGTTTCTGTCAAAATAAATATAACTGTCCAGATAAGGGATACAGCCAACGATATCCTTCTCCTTCACACTGACACAGATGGTGTGCCGGTTCAGCCTTGTTACGGTATAGCCTTCTATAAAGGGAACATCCTTTGTGTTCTGCTTAGTATAAAGAAGCGGTGCAAGAACAGAATTGGATGCCAGCGGCCCCCTAAGCACCATCTTCCTGATCTGTTTTTCAGAATAATGGCTGCTGCCCATCACCTGCACTTCATCTACCTGATAATACGTAAAAAAGAAAATAATTCCTGCCAGCAGCAGGACAAGAAGTCCGCCAACTGCTTTCAGTGGCTTTTTTTTTGATGTTTTCATAAAGTTCCTCTGTCCTTTATCAGCAGACCGCCCAGTGCGGTCAGATCCTCACAGATATGTTCATAGCCTCTTTCTATGAAACAACAGCCCCGGATCCTGGTAATCCCCTGCGCGGCAAGTGCTGCGATCACAAGTGCCGCACCACCGCGAAGTTCCTCTGCTTCCACAGTACAACCGGTCAGGGGCTGCCCTCCGTATATCACAGCAACTCCATCCCGGATCTGGATCTGTGCTCCCATTTTACAGAGCCATGAAGCTGTTTTATATCTGTCTTCAAAAATCTTCTCGCGGATCCTGCTCACTCCCGGGATCGTGGCCAGTACCGCCATCGCAGGAGACTGCAGGTCTGTAGGAAATCCCGGATAAACTTCTGTTTCCAGAAGCTCCAGGGGAAAACCTGTATTTTTTCCGTTGACTATTAGTTTACCACCTACCCTGCGGCATTGTCCACCCATTTTCCGATATACGTCCAGGATTCCATCCATTTCCTCCAGAGGCGGATTTTCCAGGATGATCTCTCCTCTGGTTGCCGCCGCTGCCATGAGATAGGTTCCGGCGACAATACGGTCTGGTGGAATGCAGTCATCGCCAGCTTCAAGCTTCTCCACCCCTTCAATACAGATACAGCCATTTTCACGAATCCGGATCTTTGCCCCCATTCCGGTAAGATAATGGCAAAGCCAATAAATTTCCGGTTCACAGGCGCAGCCGTTAAGGACTGTTTTCCCCTCTGCAAGGACCGCTGCCAGAATGCCCTGTTCTGTAGCGCCTACACTTCTTTTTTGAAAAAACATCTCTGCGCCTCGGAGTTTTCCACAGGATGCCCGGATCATCCCGCCGTTTTCCACCACAGCTGCCCCAAGGCGGCGCAAAACCTGGATATGAAGATCCACCGGCCGCTTCCCGATCACACAGCCTCCGGGATATCCTGTCTGTGCCTTTTTGCTCCGCCCCAGCATTGCTCCCATTAAGATCACGGAAGAACGCATTTTTCCGGAATAACACTCCGGTATCATGGTGCCGTCCGCATGACTGCAGTCCAGATAAAGATCTTGACCTTCCCACCAGGTTTCTGCCCCCAGATATTTCAGGATCTTTTCCATCAAATATACATCACTGATTCTCGGGCATCCCCGCAGTACACTGGTCCCGGTGCTTAAGAGTGCTGCTGCCATAACCGGAAGTGCCGCATTTTTTGACCCCTGGATCCGGACGCTTCCATGTAGCGGCCTGCCTCCGGTCACGATGATCTCATCGATCTCATTCAAGTATTCCACTCCTAAAAGGGCCTCTTACTTGTTATTCTATGTGATCCTTCCATGTCTGTGACTGCTGACACTTAAGGCCAGCCCCATTTCCCCCAGAAGAAAAACAACAGAAGTTCCGCCATAGCTTACAAAGGGCAGAGTGATCCCGGTGTTGGGAATCGTATTCGTTACTACTGCAACATTCAGGACTACCTGGATCGCCATATGTGCCATGATCCCGGCGCACAGCAGCGTTCCCTGCAGATCCCGGCAGTTTAATGCCAGAATACAAAGCCTCCAGATCAGAATACCAAACAGAAAAAGTGTCAGAAAGGCTCCCAGTATCCCCGTTTCCTCACACACAATAGAAAATATCATATCATTCTGGGCTTCCGGGACAAATCCCAGCTTCTGCAGACTGTTCCCGAACCCCTTGCCGAAGATCCCTCCGCTTCCGATCGCATACAGGCCCTGTATAGTCTGAAATCCTTTTTCATATTTTTCCGGATCCCGCCAGATTGCCAGGCGTTCCAGACGATAACTCTCCGCGGCAAGAAAAACCGCAATAAATCCTATCCCCGCACCTCCAAGTGCGAGAAACTGCAGATACCTGGGATTGGCCACAAAGATCAGCAGCACACCGATCCCCAGAATGATCACCGCTGTGCTTAAGTTATTGGAGCCCACCAGACCTGCTACCGGAAGCAACGTCATCATAGTCCTGCAGATAAACCAGAATCCGGTTGTTTTGCTTTTTGTATTGCTGATCTGCCACACCAGAAACAATATCACTGCCACCTTGGAAAACTCCGACGGCTGAAAGGAAAGCGGCCCCAGGTTCAGCCACCTCTTCGATCCATTGATCTCCTGTCCGAAAAGCAGGACTGCAGCAGACAGAAAAAGCGAAAAAATATAGGCAGCCGGCGCCAGCTTTACAGACAGCCGGTAATCTACCCGTGATGCCAGATACATAACAAGCAGCCCCAGTGCCGTGGCAAAGAGCTGCTTCTTAAAATAATAGGCAGAGTCGTGGAAACGTACTCTGCCATTATATTCACTTGCCGAAAAAAGCGCCCCGAGTCCCAATACCACCAGAATCAGAACCAGTACCCAGAGAACGGTATCTGTCTTTCCGGTCTGTTTCTGTCCTGCCTTCATGCATGGCCTCCACAGTGGTCTTTATTTCAGCTTATGTATGTATTTTTCGGATTATTACAGTGCTTTCACGTATTCCTTGAACATGTCACCGCGCTGCTCATAATTATCAAACTGTCCCCAGCTCGCACATGCCGGTGAAAGCAGAACTGCATCTCCGGGATTGGCTTTTTCCGCACAGACCCGGACAGCTTCCTTCAGATCCTCGCAGAGGATGATATCTGTAAATCCAAGACGTTCTGCTGCTGCTTTGATCTTCTCTTTCGTCTGACCGATGAGAACAAGATAACGGACTTTTCCGTCGAAGGATTCTATCCACTCATCATAGCTGGATTCCTTGTCATAGCCACCGCCGATCAGAAGAGTCGGACGGTTCATTGCCTGAATCCCCTTGATGGCCGCATCCGGATTGGTTCCCTTGGAATCGTTGTAATATGCAACACCGTTTTTCTCTGTCACATACTCGATCCTGTGTGGAACTGCCACAAACTCACAGACACTCTTGCGGATACTCTCCACAGAAACGCCCGCATAATATGCCATGGCGGCGGCTGCCATTACATTCTCGTGATTATGACGTCCCAGGATCTTAAGCTCTTCGGTTTTTACGATCGGTATCTCTTCTTTTTCTGTTTTGAGAATGATCTGGTCTCCGTCCAGATAGATTCCCTGATCCAGTTTGCGAAGACTTGAGAAATATACCACCTTCGGAACGATATTTTCACCGAATTTACGAAGGACTTCATCCTCGTAATTCAGAACACATACATCTTCCGGTCCCTGATTTTTGGTGATCAGCTCTTTTACACGGATGTATTCCTCCATGGTATGATGACGGTTCAGATGGTCCTCTGTGATGTTGAGGATCGCACTTACCTTCGGGCGGAACTGGTCAATAGTCTCCAGCTGAAAGCTGCTGATCTCCGCAACAGTTACGGAATCCTCTCTCATCTCCAATGATTTGGATGTATATGCAGTTCCGATATTTCCTACAACAAATACAGATTCACGGGCATCTCCCATGATCTTTCCGAGAAGTGCTGTTGTTGTTGTCTTACCGTTGGTTCCTGTGATCGCAAGAACCTCTCCCTTGCCTGTACGATAGGCAAGCTCCACCTCGCTCCATACCGGAAGGCCCTTTTCATAGAAGCTCCTTACCAGCGGCAGGTCTGTGGGAACTCCCGGACTTAGCACTATAAGATCAAGACTGTCCAGCGCTCTCTCCGGAAAATCTCCGGCCCAGATCTCCGGGGTGTATTTTCCGTTTGTTTTATGTAAAACTGCCTCTTTATCAAGATCTGCGTTTCCGTCATAGATCACCGGCTGTGCTCCTGCACTCCCAAGCAGATCAGCTGCTCCAATGCCGCTTTTTCCGGCTCCGAAAACGAGAACTTTTTTTCCTTTTAAATCCATTTTTCTGTTCCTCCTTATAATGCCAGGAGAGCGATCAGGCACATAATAGCAGTTACAACAGAGAACACTGCAACAACTCGTGTCTCGGACCACCCACAAAGCTCAAAATGATGGTGGATAGGCGCCATCTTGAAGATTCTTTTTCCGTGTGTTGCCTTGAAATAGGATACCTGGAGCATAACAGACAATACCTCCACAAGGTAGATCAGTCCGACCAGGATGATAAACAGCGGCATCTGCATGGCATAAGCCACACCAGCCACAAAGCCCCCCAATGCCAGAGAACCGGTGTCTCCCATAAATACCTTGGCAGGATATACATTAAACAGAAGGAATCCCATCAGACTGCCTACAACTGCACAGGTGATCGGTTCCACACCACTGTTCATTCCAAGGGAAACCACCGTAAAGAATACTGCCACGATCAGGGTAACACTGGAAGCCAGTCCGTCAAGTCCATCCGTAAAATTGACTCCGTTTACTGTACCGATCACCGCAAAGAACAGTACCGGAACCGCAAACCATCCCAGGTTCAGATAATGTCCGCTCCAGAACGGGATCTTCATAGTCAGGGATACGTTGGAATAATTTACAAGATAAAAAGCAAATACAGCTGTCACAACGATCTGCAGTGCCATTTTCTGCCATGGCAGAAGTCCGTCAGAACGCTTCAGAACTACCTTCAGATAATCATCCAGAAATCCGATCAGTCCAAATCCCAGTGTCAGGAAAAGTACCGGGATGATCATCGGATAATCTCTGATATAAAACAGTGATGTTACAGTTGTTGCAATGAGAAAGATCACCCCACCCATCGTAGGGGTACCGTTCTTTTTCAGGTGGGACTGCACACCCAGCTCTCTCTCTGTCTGTCCCATTTTAAGTCTTCTTAAAAAAGGGATAACAATCGGTCCTAATACAAGGCTGATCGCAAATGAGATCAGCACAGGGATCACAACATGAAACTCCATCCTCACACCTCTAATTCTTTCGTTTTTTTATACTTCTTCAACAGTATAAGGCTTTTATCCTCATTAATCAACCCCATCTGCCCGGTTTTCCCCGGATGGAGTTTCCGTAACTGTCCTCTTGATCCCAAGATAGGGAAGTACATTTTCAAAAATACTGCGTACCACCGGTGCGGCAATGATCCCACCATAATACATACCCTGGGGTGCATAGATGATACAAAGAGCCAGGACCTTCGGATCCTCTGCCGGGGCAAACCCCAGGAATGAAGAAATATATCTGCCGGAGCCTCTGGGCAGTGTCTGAGAGGTAGCTGTTTTTCCCCCAATGGAAAACCCCTGGATCCCGGCATTTTTTCCGGAGCCTTCTGAAACTACAGTTTCCAGGATCGTACGTACTGTCCGGGAAGTCTCACCGGACACAATCCCGCTTTCCACCGGATATTCCAGTGTCCGCACCTTTGTTCCGTCCGCACTTTCCACGCTGATCCCAAAATGAGGTGTGATCCGGTTTCCGCCATTGATGATCCCACTGACGGTTGTTGCAAGCTGGATCGGTGTGATCTGAAACGACTGGCCAAAGGATACCGTGGCAAGCTCCACCTCTCCCATATTTTTGGGGTTATGCATGATCGTTCCGGCCTCTCCCGGAAGATCTATTCCTGTTTTTTTCAAAAGTCCGAACTGTTTAAAATATTTGTAATAACGGTCTGCTCCAAGCCGCAGGCCCACCTCAATAAATACCGGGTTACAGGAGTTCTGGGCACCTTCTACAAAACTCTGCGCACCATGTCCTGTTCTCTTTGCACAGTGGATCCGCCGGTCCTCCACCACCTTATAGCCCGGACAGAAAAAGCGATCCTCTGTTGACACCACTCCTTCCTCCAGCCCTGCTGCCATAGTGATGATCTTAAAAGTCGAGCCAGGTTCATAGGTATCATTCAGGCAGGGGTTTCTCCACATCCGGTTCAGAAGATCCTGCTTCTTTTCTCCCTCTGCTGCTGTTTCTTCTGTATTCAGAGTAAACGGATCGTTCAGATCAAATTCAGGCACATTGACACAGGCATAGATTTCTCCGTTCTGAGGGTTCATAAGCAGTATGGAAACTCTCTCCGCCTGTTTTTCTTCCATGACTTTACCGGCTGCCTGCTGCACATATTCCTGGATATTAACATCCAGACTGGTACGCAGAGTATTTCCTGACACCGGTTCCTTCCTCCGTTCTCCGGTTCCGTCGATCTCCACACCACGTGCATCCGTAACTGTGAGGATCTTTCCGGGCTCTCCTTTCAGGATCTCATCGTATTTCACTTCAAGACCAATGATCCCCTGATTATCACCTCCGGTAAATCCCAGTACTTTTGAAGCGAGAGATCCATAAGGATAATATCTCCGATAATCCTCATCTACCTTCACTCCCTCAAGGTCATATTCCCGGATCCTGTCTCCAATGCTTTTTTCCACGTTTGTCTGTATTCTTTCAATAGAAGAAACTTTTTCAACTTTTTTCCGGATTTCCTCTTCTTTCACAGACAATGCTCCGGACAGTACACGGATCACTTTTTCAGGATCTTTGATCTGGCTGTGTATCACCGATACTGTACAGACTGTCCGGTTATCTGCCAGAATATTTCCCCTGATGTCCAGGATCTTTCCCCTGGCTGCTTTTATGTCACGTTCCCTCTCATGAAGATCCTCCGCCTTTTTTGAATAATATTCTGCCCGAACGTTCATAAGATACCAGAGTCTTCCCACAAGTCCCAGAAGAAGCATTATGCAGATCAGAAAAACCATCCATATTTTTTTCCTGTGATAAACCATGGTCCGGATCATAAAAAAATCCCTCTCAGAGGTCGTCACTGTAATATATGACGTTCCCCTGAGAGGGTATTCTTTTTATCTATTCCAGACCGGCCTCCTCGTTGGTAAGACCTTCGCTCTGCATATCGTTATTATCTTCGGTATCACTGTCCTCCGACTCATCTTCCGGCGGACTTGGTACATTCTCATCGGAAATTGCCTCCTTCTGCCCGTCCGCGCCGGTTCCTGTTGCAGAATCGCTGATTCCCTTAAAAAGTTCCCACAGCTCTGTAGTCGGAACTTCTCCATCCTCTGCCTCATCCGGCTGTACATTCAGATACGGAAGTGCTTCGGAAAGGATCCCCTGTGCAATGTACTGTGCGTACGTACTACTTGCCTGATCATCTACCTTCGGCTCATCCACAACTACATAGATCACAAGCGCCGGATCATCTACCGGTGCAAATCCGATAAAAGATACCAGATACTTGCCATTGCCTCGCGGAAGCTTCTCGGCAGTACCGGTTTTACCACCGGAGCTGTAGCCCTGCACCTTGGAGGTACGGCTGGTACCATGGTCTACGCTGGCAGCCATGTAGGAGCGGATATCTGCAGATATCTTCTCGGAAATCGTCTGCTTCATCAGTGTCGGAGAGATCGTTTTTACGATTCCGCCGCTGCTGTCCTTGATCTTCGTCACCAGATGAGGCTGATAGTAGTATCCTCCATTGATCACAGAACACATTGCATTGATCTCCTGTATCATGGTCAGTGTATAGCCCTGTCCGAAAGCAGAGCATGCAAGCTCCGTTTCTCCCATGGTATCGCTGGTATGGATCACACCGCTTCCCTCATTGGGAAGATCGATACCGGTTCTTGTTCCGAAATTGAAAACGCTCTGTGTCTTAAGAAAATTATCTTTTCCCATCTTTGCTGCGATCTGCATCATACCATCGTTGCAGGAATTGGCAATGACATCGGAAAGAGCTTCTGTCCCGTGAGCATCCGGCCATACCGCACATTTGATAAAAGTAGTCGCACCTTCCGCTCCAAAAGACTGTCCGCCGTCACAGACAAAATTATCGCTCTCGGAAATCGCTCCCATTTCAAGTGCGGAGCCCATAACGATAGGCTTTACAACCGATCCAGGCTCGTAGGCATCTGTCACACAGAAATTACTCCACATCCCGTTTAGCGCTTCCACGGTTTCCTCATCGTTCATGGCAGCGATCTCACTCTGGGAATACACATTTGAAAGATCTCTCGGGTTATTCAGGTCATAACGGTCACCGCCGTCCATTGCCAGGATCTCTCCTGTTTTCGGATCCTCGATGATCACGCCTACATTTTTGGCTCCCATCTTTTCTTCAAAGGTATTTACGTATTTTTCCACGATCTGCTGAAGTCCCAGATCCAGCGAGGTCTCAATGCTTTTGCCATCCGTCGGTTCGATGATCGTCTGTTCTACGTCGGAATTGTTGTTGATGTATCCGTACTGTCTTCCATCCACGCCGGTAAGTGTCGCATTGTAATATCCTTCCAGTCCGGCATCCGCCACATCTCTGGAAAGTGTAAATCCAACGGTATCACAGGCAGTCTCATTAAACGGATAAGATCTGAGATAATCTTCTTCAAACCATACACCTGTGATCCTGGAACGTTCTTTCAGCTGCGTGGCAGTCAGTTCACTGTCGTCCCCCGGATCTTCGTATTTTTCGAAGGCTTTTTTGTCGTCCATGGAAATCTGTTTCTTTACGATCTGATACTGACTTTTTTTTGTACTGCTGTCGGTGAGAAGCTTTCGCATCTCATCTTCATCCAATCCCAGGACTTCCACAAGAGCCTTTATGGTAGGCTCCACAGAATCCTGATCCTTATTGACCTCCAGACAGTCAAGGATCACATTATAGACCTTGTTGCTGGTTGCCAGGATATTCCCGTTCCGGTCATAGATATCTCCTCTTTTTGCCGGAAGTGTCTGATTTTCATATTTCTGCTGAGCCTGACTCAGCACCTGCTTTCGATATTTGCTTCCGCTGGTGGCATTGATATAGGTAATTCTTGCCACCAAACCGACTAAAGCCAGCAACACTAAGGAAAATAGTACTGCCAGCTTTTTCTTCATACTGTAATTTATTTTTTTTACCGGCCTGCGCCTTCTTGTACTCAATCGATCACCTGCTTAAAAACTGTACTTCTGTTACTTGTGTGTGTCCACATCCTGATACTGTCTCACATAACTGTTTCCTTCCGTGGTATAGGTCTGTATCTGATCCTCCGAAGGATATTTCATTCCAAGCTCGCCGATAGCTTTTTTCTTGATCTCGCTGATATCCACTGCAGAAGTGACCTGACTGTAATATGCATCGTTATCTTCTTTCAGCTGTGCAAGCTCAGATTCCAGATTTGCAACATTTTTCATACTCGCCGTGATTTCGGATTTTACCTGAAGATAATTGATACAGGTAAAAAGTACCGCGATGGAAACTGCCGTAAGAAACAGAACGAACCCCTTGTTCATGGCCATTGCCTTTTCCCGGTTCCGCTGTGCCTGTCTGCTTACCACCTGTTTTGCCGGTGTCACAGGTACTGCGGATTTCTGTTTTCTTTTCTGAGCCAGCCATCGCCTTTCCTGTATCTCGGGCAGATCAGTCCTCTGAGGAACTTCCTGCAGCCGTTTTACCGCATTTCCCTGAACATACATTTCTCTGCTGTTCCTGACGGTATTTCGATTTCTTCTGGCTGTAGTCCCTCTTCCTGTCTTCGCCATTTGCCTACCTTCCATCTCTCAACTACATTTTCCGTTCAAAAATACGAAGCTTCGCACTTTTGGATCTCGGATTCTCTTCCATTTCCTCTTTTCCCGGTAAGATCGGTTTCCTTGTGATCACCTTACCCTTGGATTTCTTTCCGCATACGCAGACCGGAAAATCCGGCGGGCAGGTACAGGGATTTTCATTTTTTCGGAAAATGGTCTTAACGATCCTGTCTTCCAGAGAATGGAATGTAATGATACAGATCCTTCCTCCGTCATCCAGGAGATCGATCATGCCGTCCAGGGAATCCCGGAGCACGTCAAGCTCCCGGTTGAGCTCAATACGTATTGCCTGGAAAGTCCTCTTGGCCGGATGTCCTCCTGTAGCTTGTATTTTCATGGGGATCGCACCCCGTATGATCTCTGTCAGTTCTCCGGTTGTCCGGATCGGTGCCTGCTCTCTGGCAGCCACAATGTGTTTCGCTATATTTTTGGCAAATTTATCTTCGCCGTAATCGCGGATAATCCGATACAGCTCCCGTTCCTCATAACCGTTGACTATATCACCGGCTGTACGGCTCTGTCTTCTGTCCATTCGCATGTCCAGAGGAGAATCGTACCGATAGGAAAAACCTCTCTCTTCATTATCCAGCTGATAAGATGACACTCCCAAATCCAGCAGGATCCCGTCCACCTTCTCAATGCCACGGGATCTCAGCTCATCTGCCATGTAACAATAATTGCTGCGAATGATTGTCACCTGATTAAAGGCTGACAGCCGTTCACTCGCAGCAATTATCGCATCCTGGTCTTGATCTATGCCAATAAATCTCCCCTTGGCAGAAAGTTTCTTACACACCTCTGTGGCGTGTCCCGCTCCTCCTAAAGTGCCATCCACATAGATTCCATCCGGCTTTACCCTTAAGCCGTCAATGGTCTCATTGAGTAATACAGATTTATGCTTAAATTCCATATCCGTCTCCTGTGGGATTTCTACCTGCGTTATGCTCAAATGACGATTCCTATGTTCTGCATGCTTTCCGCAATGCTGTCCATATCATCATAATTGCAGTTCTCGCTCCACTTCTCTTTGCTCCAAACCTCGATCCGGTTCAGATTACCCGTAAGCACCACATCCTTATCCAGACCAGCGAACTGGCGCAGCGTTTGCGGCACCAGGATTCTTCCCTGCTTATCCAGCTGACATGTTGTAGCTCCGGCTACAAAGAAACGTGAAAAGGTTCTTGCGTCTTTATTTGTAAGTGGTAATGCTCGGAGTTTCTCTTCAAAAGCAACCCATTCATCCATCGGATAAATAGAAAGGCAACCATCCAACCCTCTTGTCAGTACGAACTCTTCCCCTAAGAGTTCCCTGAACCTGGAAGGGATGATCAGACGCCCCTTCGCGTCGATCGTATGATTATACTCGCCCATGAACATGAAACCCACCTACTCTCGTGAAACACGATTCTCCCCTTCGTGCTTCCAGGGTGCAAATGGTGTGTTCTGCCACTCATCCCCATTCGCTACCACTATTCACCACTTTCTACCACTTATGTAATCATTCTAAACTATTTACCATGAAAAAACAAGTGCATATCCAAGTTTTTTTTCATTTCATGAAATATCCACAGGTTTTTTTTCAACCTGTTTATTTTCTGTGCATTATTATGAAATGAAAAAGCTTCCGGACAGTCGCCGGAAGCTTTTTTCTGACTTTATGTTCTGTTATTTTATGACATTTTAAAGGCCTTTGAACGCAAAGGAAAATTTCATCTTTCCATTGGTATACAGAAGGTATTCCGGATGGGTACGGGCACCCCAGCTGTCATCTCCTCCAACTCCCATCTGCGCCTTTGCGGCACGGACAACGGTATAATGGATTGCCGGAAGCTCATAGGGATGCATGGCATTTTCCATTTCATGAGGAGTATATGGAAGTGCCGAGAACATCATCGGGCCGTTTTCTTTATCCATCTCAAAGAGCATTCCTCTACCCTTTCTGTCTGTGATCTTTGCCCAGCGTACTTCCTCTTTGTTTCCGCATTCCTGCGGCACAAGATAGCGTGCCATATTGTCTGTCACGAGATTCTCATAAATGCCGAGCTTTGCGCCATGCTTCCGGTCTGCATAAGTCTCTGCCGGTCCCAGGCCGTACCACTGAACATGATCATAATCCGCATTGAATTTAAAGAGTACTCCGAACTCCGGCATATCACCCAGCTCTTTTACAGGATCATAGGTCAGCGTTGTCTTTACTCTTCCATCTCCGGTTACCTCATAGGCAAGACGGCATTCACTGGCAGGCGTAGTTGGCAGGATGTAGGTAAAAGCAACCTCCACGCTGTTTTCGTGAACCGTTGTCTCCGGAGCATTGGCCGGACCATACATGCCTTTTCGGTAATCCTTATGACTTGCGTACATGCTGGCGATCTTCCACTGTGCATAGCGCATCTGCATCAGACTTCCGCAATCATTATCTGTAGGGGCTCTCCAGAAGTTGGGCTTCGGAATCGCTTCGATCATTTCTCTTCCTGCATATTTATACGAAACCAGACCACCATTGAGAACGGAAAACAGCACTTCGAAATTTTCCCCGCGGACACCGATGTTATGAAGGCTTCTCACAAGCTCCACGCCACACGCAGGAGCTTCCGGTGTTCCTTCCACCTGATAAACATACTGGCCGAAAGCAACCTCATGTCCTGCCTCTGCCCAAAGTGTTTTTTCTCTGAGAAGGAAGGCTACGGTTACCGTATATTCGCCCGGGCGCTGCTGTTTTCCAAATGGAAGTCTGTAGGTCTGTTGGCTTAAAGGCTCCACCGCTGTATCCAGTGTCTCTGTGCGGAGGACATGACCGTTCTTTGCAAGAGTTACTTCACATCGGAATGTGTCCGTATTTACAAAAAGATTTTTGTTGATGATCTTAACAGAATCCTCACTTACCTGCGCAGTGATATTCTGGTAGTTGAATTTTACCTCCTGCATCTTTGGTGAAGCATCTCTGTCTCCGCCGTATGCGATACCGTTTCCACTGAAATTATAATCTGTAGGACGTTCACCGAAGTCTCCGCCGTATGCCTGGAATTCTTTACCGTAACGGTCTTTTTTGTAAATAGACTGATCAATGTAATCCCAGATAAAGCCACCCTGATATTTCGGTTCTGTATCTGTAAGATCTGTATATTTATGCATTGCGCCGCAGGAATTTCCCATTGCATGGGTATACTCACAGCAAATAAACGGCTTGCTATCATCCTTTGCAAGGAACTCCCGGATCGCTTCTACGGAAGGATACATCTGGCTTTCCATGTCACTGGTGGCATTGTAGCTGCGGTCATGGAAAACCCCCTCATAATGTACCAGTCTTGTAGGATCATTCTTGTGGTAGAACTCAGACATCTCAAAGATATCTTTTCCACCAAAGGATTCATTTCCACAGGACCAGATCAGGATCGCCGGATGGTTCTTGTCACGCTGATACATGGAATTTACACGGTCCAGCATCATACCCAGCCATTCCGGTTTGTTGTGCGGAACGATATCCGTGTGATCTCCGGTAAATTCTGCTATATCCCAGGTTCCGTGAGATTCCAGATTGTTTTCTGCGATCATGTAAATACCATATTCATCACAGAGACGGTAGATCGGAGATGCATCCGGATAATGACAGGTACGGATCGCATTGATGTTGTTCTGTTTCATGGTCACGATGTCTTTGAGCAGTTCCTCCCGGGACACATGTCTTCCTGTGACAGAGCTGAACTCATGGCGGTTCACACCCTTGAATACAATACGTTTTCCGTTAAGGGTCATGATACCATCCTTCATTTCAAAACGGCGGAAACCGACTTTCTCCGGGATGATCTCCTGGAGCTTTCCGCTTTCATCACTGATCTCCAGCTCCAGATCATAGAGATTCGGCTCTTCTGCACTCCAGAGAAGGGGATCTTGAATCTCCCAGGTACAGGTATCCTCTCCGTTCAGAGATCTTTCCTCCTGCAAAAGGATCTCTCCCTTTCCGGAAAGTGTAAGCTTCATTTTTCCTTTTCCCCAGGTACTGGTCACGATCTCAAGCTCGGCTTTTTTGAGAGTTTCATCCGGAATGGCACGGATCCTGAGATCATATACATGGACATCCGGTACCGTAAACAGATAAACATCTCTGTAAATTCCAGAAAAACGGTAAAAATCCTGATCCTCGCACCAGCTGCTGGCTGTCCATTTAAACACCTGTGCCGCCAGCTTGTTCTCGCCGTCCTTCAGATATTCCGTAAGTTCGAATTCTGACGGAGTAAAAGAATCTTCACTGTATCCCACAAATTTTCCATTGAGCCACAGAGCCAGGCCGCTCTCTGCTCCCTGGAATGAAACAAATACTCTTTTTCCTTTCATGCTCTCCGGCACATGGAAATATCTCACATAGCTTGCCACCGGGTTAAAACGTTCCGGGATCTGTCCCGGATGAAGTTCTTCATGGCCTTCCCACGGATACTGGACATTGGCATACTGCGGTGCATCATATCCTTCCATCTGGATATGTGCCGGCACATAAATGTCCTCCCAGTCCTTACAGGAATATGCTTCTTCCTCAAAGCCTGGGATAGCAGATGCATAATTCCGTGCATAATGGAACTTCCAGAGACCATTCAGACTGTGACGGAAAGAAGTTTTCCCATCTTCTCTCTCTTCCTCACAGCGATAATATGTATGATCTGAGTGGGCATCCATTCTTCCGTCGCTGAAATACCGGGGATCTTTTAACAGAGAATGATCAAATTTTTTCATTTTTTCCTCCTGCCCGGCAGATTCTTTTTTTCTGCCGGATCCTTCGTTTTTTATGCTATGATCATTATAGTATAATCCACCGGATTATGGTATAATATGTTTCGCCAAAATATATAACATTTAGAAACAGGTGAATATCATGTCGATCTATTTCAGAAACACTCCGGTCAGTGCTCCCTTCATGTTTGAATCTCTTGGGAACCACTGGAATCAGGTTAATATCTTCCGTCCGGACGGATATCCGTATTATCATTACCTCCAGACTGAAAAGGGTACCGGACGCATTGAAGTCCGTGGAAAATTTTATACTCTCGGAGCCAACGAGGGCATCCTCATCGCCCCCGGTGTCCCTCATTCCTATCACAGGGAGTCTACTTCCTGGACCACGATGTTTGCCACCTTCACAGGAACACTGGCAGGCAGCATTCCTTCCATGACAGACAACCAGGAAGTGATCCTTATCGAAAAGGAACAGGGAGCCAGTATCCGAAAAATGATTTCTTCTACCTTGCGTAAATATCATCAGCCCACACCGGATATGAAATCTCTTTCTTCCGACTGCTATAATTTTCTTATGAATTTTACAGACTGTGCAGCTTCTCCGAAGATACAGGATAATCCTCTCTACCAGAGATATGTGATCCCGGTAATAAAAGAAATCGAAACCGGTTATCAGCAGGATATCACTGCAGCGCAGCTGAGCCGGAGCGTTTTTGTCTCTCCGCAGTATCTTTCCCGTCTGTTCCGCCGTTTTATGGGCTGCTCGGTTTACGAGTACGTTACCATGTACCGCATCAGCCGCGCACGTGAGCTTCTGCTTTCCAGACCGGATATGAAGATCCAGGATGTTGCCGGCGCTTCCGGATTTTCCGATGCCAGCCACTTTATCGCCATGTTCCGTAAAGTCACAGGCACAACTCCTCTGGATTTCCGAAAGATGTACTGATATATTCCTACTGCACAGCACAAAAACTGCCCTGCCGGAAACGTCGTAGAAGACGTTTTCCTGCAGGGCAGTTTTCTGCTGCTCTTATCAGCCAAATGCCGGTATCCTATCCTATATTCTGATCCATCAGACAAAAGCATCTGTATCCTGTATCTGTTTGCTCTCAGTTTCCGTAATATAATTCCAGAATACGGTCAACTCTTTGGCTGGCCTCCAGATTCTTCAGAAGATCGCTCCTGCTCCTGATCTGGCTGTCCAGCTTCTTCCGTTCCTCCTGCAGCTGCTGCAAAAGTGACGCTTTCCGAAGAGCTTCCTCTTTCTTCTGTATCTCGTTCTGATCCATTTTTTTCTCCCTGTACAGTCTCTGTTTCCAGATTCTCTGCTACATTTTCCCGTTGCTGTTCCGCTTCTTTCTCTGCCTGCTGATCTTTCTCGATCCTTCTCATCCGTACTTTTGCCCGCTTTCTGGACATCACGCGTTTCACTGCAACTACCACGGTGCAAAGAACAAAAAGTATTACCGAGATCACCAGTGAAACATCCACGCCGGTTCCCGGAAACAGTATTTTATCTGTGCGGAACCACTGGATCACTACTCTTCCAAGACCATAGCCTGCCAGATATCTCAGAAAGATCTCTCCCTGAAATACTTTTTTGCGAAGCAGCATCATAAGCACCAAAAGCACAAGCAGACACCAGAGACTTTCATAGAAAAACAAGGGCTGTACCAAAATCCAGGTACCACCGTCCACGGTTTGAAGCTTTTCACGCATAGCCGTGGTGACCTCTCCTGCCCGTACCGCAGTCAGCGGCAGCTGCATGGAAAAAATGTTGTCTGCATATTCCCCGAAAGATTCTCTGTTAAAAAAGCTTCCCCACTTTCCTATTATCTGCCCGATCAGAAGTCCCATGCAGGCAAGATCTGCCATCTGCCAGAAGGATTTCTTTCGGATCCTGCAGTAGACCGCACCACCCAGCACACCGCCCAGAAGTCCGCCATAAAACATAAGTCCTCCGGACCGTATATTCAGAAGCTGTCCCGGATCATTTTTATAAAGGCTCCAGGAAAAAGCCGCATAAAGCAGCCTTGCCCCTGCCACACCGGAAAGCAGCGTTATGATGGCCAGATCCAGATATGCATCCGGATCTTCATGATTTCTTCTGGCTTCCAGTACCACAAAAAAGATTCCCAGAAGCATTCCTATCGCGATCAGGACGCCATAGATCGTGATCTCAAAGCCAAAGATCTCAAAGGATCTCGGCACATGATCCAAAACCAGATTTAATCCGGGAAACCGAATTGACATATCCATAAAATCACCTGTTATAATTTTTCAGCTTACAGCCGGTATTTCACAGACGTTGGTGATCACACGTTAAATCTGAATAAGATCACATCTCCGTCCTGTACAACGTACTCTTTTCCTTCCATACGTACAAGGCCCTTCTCTCTGGCACCTGCATAGGAACCGCAATCCAGAAGATCCTGATAATTCACAACCTCTGCTTTGATAAATCCACGTTCAAAGTCTGTGTGGATCTTACCTGCTGCCTGCGGTGCCTTGGTTCCGATCTTGATAGTCCATGCTCTTGTCTCATCCTCTCCTGCTGTCAGGAAACTCATAAGTCCAAGAAGGTGATAGCTTGCGCGCACCAGCTTCTCCAGGCCGGATTCTGTCAGTCCCAGATCCTCAAGGAACATCTTTCTCTCATCCTCATCCAGCTCGGAGATCTCCTCCTCGATCTGCGCACAGATCACAAATACCTCGCTGTTCTGTTTGGCAGCGTATTCACGTACTGCCTGTACATACTGATTGTTCGCCCCATCATCTGCGATATCATCCTCTGCAACGTTAGCCGCATAGATCACCGGTTTTGCAGTAAGAAGATTATAGGTTGCAAGCCATGCATCCTCATCTTCGTTCTCTGTTTCCAGAGTAATGGCAAGCTGTCCTTCTTCCAGATGCGCCTTTACTTTTTCAAGGAATGTAAGCTCTTTGGCAGCTTCCTTATCCATACGTGCAGTCTTGGTAACCTTGGCAATTCTTCTCTCGAGGATCTCAAGATCAGAGAAAACAAGCTCCAGATTAATAGTCTCGATATCGCGGAGCGGATCAATGCTTCCATCTACATGAACAACATTGGAATCCTCAAAGCAGCGTACCACGTGAACGATAGCATCTACCTCACGGATATTTGCAAGGAACTGGTTTCCAAGTCCCTCTCCTTTGGATGCGCCTTTTACAAGACCTGCAATATCGACGAATTCGATCACTGCCGGTGTTACTTTTTTTGATTTATAAAAATCTCCGAGAAGATTCAGTCTCTCATCCGGAACGGTTACAACCCCCACATTGGGGTCGATAGTACAGAACGGATAGTTTGCGGATTCTGCTCCGGCTTTTGTCAGTGAATTGAATAATGTACTTTTTCCTACGTTAGGAAGTCCTACGATACCTAATTTCATCTCTCTATATACATCCTTTCGATATATTTATTTACAGTATTTTTCAGATACTCTTTAAACAGGCCTTTCCGTTTTTCAGGCCATTCCTGTCCCATATTACCATACACAGCCTGAAATCGCAACTGTGAGGCATTTGTTGTTACTGTCAGTCCCTGGACATGATCATCAGAAGCTGCCCGCTTTCATACAGGATCTCTGCGGTTTCTTCCGAAATCTCATTGCTGACGGTCAGGCCACTGTCTTCTACTGTCAGATGATATCCGTTCAGCGGATACTTAAATCCCCTCAGAGTGAGGCCTGTCACATCACCTCCCACAGTAAAGAATGAAACATATTTTCCAAACTGCTCCTCTCTGTGCAGTATGGTTCCACTTTCTGCAAGTGTGATATAATTCCACTGATCTGCGATCGCAATACGAACGCCCTGTTCCTTACCCATGGAAAGCAGTCCCAGATTCGCCAGCACATGATCCAGCCTTGTGCCGGTAGCTCCCAGGATCAGGATATCCTTTGCACCCTTGCGGATCATCTGGTTTACCGCAGACTGTGTATCCGAATCATCCTTCTCTGGCTTCAGCCTGATGATCTCCGGTCCCTTCAGGCTTTCCATATATTTTTGGCCTTCTTCGGAAAGACTGTCAAAATCCCCAATTGCAAGATCCGGAATAAATTCCCGGTTTTTCATAAACCATTCCATCCCCTTATCTGCAGCAACAAGAGTGATTTTCTCTCCTCGGCTTTCTTCTATTCTTTTTTTTAAAAAATCGAGGGCAAAACCATTCTGGATATTGCCCCCGCTGATTATTATTGTATCGATCATTTTCAGTCCAGCTCTTTTTTGATATTGTGGATTTTTTCTGTAATGTGTCTTACATTGGCTGCCACATCGCCCTTAAATACCCAGGAACCTGCGACCATGAGGTTTGCACCGGCACGCATAACCGTCTCCAGTGTATCATCATTGATACCACCATCTACCTGGATATCAACATCCAGCTCTTCTTCATCAATAAGCTCACGAAGCTCCTGGATCTTTTCCGTGCATTCGTCCATGTATTTCTGTCCGCCAAATCCTGGCTGAACAGTCATTATCAGCACCATATCCACATCTTCAAGAAGATGGCTGATGTCATTTACCGGTGTGGATGGCTTGATCGAAACTGCCGCCTTTACCCCTGCTGCCCTGATCTGCTCCAGTGTACGCTCCAGATCCTCACATGCCTCCGCATGTACAGTAATGGAATCTGCTCCGCATTCTACAAAATCGCGGATATATCTTTCCGGTTCTGTTACCATCAAATGTACGTCGAAAAACATGTTGGATTCTTTCCGGATCGATTTGATCACCGGCATTCCAAAAGAAATGCTGGGAACAAAATCTCCATCCATAACATCAATATGCAGATATTCAACGCCTTCCTTTTCCAGAATTTTGATCTGTTCTCCCAGTCTGTTAAAATCTGCTGATAAGATCGACGGGCACAATCGGTATTCCATGACTCAGTATCTCCTTTTCTCTTTTAATTCCTGGTGCAGCTCCAGATAATCTTCATATCGGAGTCTGCTGATCTCATTGTTCTCAAGGGCTTCCTTAACAGCGCAGCCCGGTTCATGTATGTGACGGCACCCCTGAAAGCGGCACTGTCCTTCATATCTTCGGAACTCCGGAAAGTAATCCTTCAGTTCCTGCTCCTCCATATTTTCAATATATAAGGAGGAAAATCCCGGCGTATCCACAAGGAATGTATCCTGTGCCACCGGTATGATCTGTGCATGGCGCGTGGTATGTTTTCCCCGTTTCAGCTTACGGCTGATCTCACCGGTTTCCATCTCCACTTCTTCCTGAAGGGAATTTGTAAGAGAAGATTTTCCCACGCCGGATGGGCCGGCTACCACAGTTGTCCTGCCCTGAAGCACTTCTTCGATCTCGTCGAGTCCTTCTCCCTTCAGGGCACTTGACAGGATCACCTGATAGCCGCAGCTCTGGTATGTTTCATAGAGAAATTCCAGTTCTTCCGTTGTTGCCAGATCTTTTTTGTTAAAACAGATGACTACCGGAACACCTTCCCTCTCCATCATAATGAGGAAACGATCCAGAAGCATGAAGTTCGGCTTCGGATTATCCATGGCAAAGATCACCAGTGCCTGATCTACATTGGCCACAGCCGGACGGATCAGAGAATTCTTACGCTTGTGGATCTCCGTCACACTTCCCTCCAGTTCCTTTTCATCCAGAACTGCAATCTCCACATTGTCACCTACCAGAGGCTTGAATTTATCCTTACGGAAAATTCCCTTGGCTCTGCATTCATATGTATTGCCGTCTTCTGCATATACGTAGTAGAATCCGGCAATACCTTTGATTATCTTTCCCTGCATGATCACTCAGCTTTCTTGAATGTAACCGTGTAGGTTCCAAGCTGCTGATAATCCCCGTCTACCTCTTCATAGAGATAGATGGTTCCTGAGGTAACGCCCTCAGCACCTGAGATATCAAGCTGATACGGGAAGCTGATATTCTGTCCATCAATGATGGTGGATGCCTTAGGCTCACCGTTTACGTCCTGGATCAGTTCCAGACGGATCGCGCCTCCATTGTAGCCGGACGGGGTATCCAGTGTCTGTGTACATTTCCAGCCTGTGTTTGCATTGACATCTGCTGTAGATGTAGTTGTGGATACTGTGCTGTCCGCAGATGCTGTGCTGTCTGTAGATGCTGTACTGTCTGTAGATGCTGTACTATCTGCAGATGCTGCGCTGTCTGTGGATGGAGCCTTGTCACCGGAGCTGATGGTAATGCTGATCGGCTGATCCGGGTCTGCTGCCGCATAGGCTTCCGGATCCTGTGCGATAACTGTACCTGCAGCTTCTGTACTCTGCTGTTCTGTTATCTGGATATCAATAAATTTCCCTAAAGTAGTAAGCGCATCATCCTTGGTCATTCCTACAACACTCGGAACCTCAGCATTATCGCCATAATCAACCCCTCGACTGACTGTCAGTGTTACAGAAGAGCTTGCCTGCACAGAAGTACCTGCTGCCGGCTCGACATTGTAAACATATCCCGGATCTACCAGTGCATATCCGTTGTCATCTGTGTCGCTGTATTCTTTCTGGACATTTACCTGAAGTCCAAGATCTTCCAGAGTCTGCTGTGCATCGATTCCTGTACGTCCATCCAGATCCGGGATCGTAACCTGTGCTGTTCCGGTGCTTACCCAGTATTTCACAGTTGTATTGGCTTCAACCTGTGTTCCCGCCGCTGTCTCCTGACGGGAGATCCTGCCTTTTTCCTGATCGGATGCCTCCTCACCGGCCATCTGGACACCCAGATGTGCATCGTTTGCAAGTGTTTTAGCCTCTTCCTCTGTCTTGCCTACAAGATCAGGAACGGTTGCCAGACCGTCAGCTGCTGATTCCTGCTTCGCCTCTGCCTTGCTGCTGTCTGCAGCTCCGCTGCTGCCGGTTCCAAACAGTCCTGCGGCACGTCCAAGCACTACCACAAGAACGATCAGAAGGACTGCACCTCCGATCAGTGCCGCAATCGTCAGGCCTCTTCCGGAACCATGATGCTTCTTTTTCTTTCCGGATCTATGCTCGGATCTCGGTCTGTATTCTTCCTCTGCATCATCGTAATCGTTATCGTCGTATTTTTCTTCCTCAAGTGCGGTGATCTCCGGTTTTGTGATCTGCTTCGGTGTATGTTTGATCTCACCAAGCTCTTCTTCTGAGATCACAACCGTCTTGGCATCGTTGTCAACTGTAGTAAGCTTTACAAAATCACCCTGGGGATCGATCAGAGAATGCTTCAGGTCTGCGATCACATCCTCCATACGGCTGTAACGACGATCTACACTTTTCTGTGTACATTTCAGAATGATCTGCTCCAGACTGTACGGAAGGTCCGGTGTATAAACACTTGGCGGAACCATCTCTTCCTGCAGATGCTTGATAGCGATCGCCACAGTGGTATCTCCGTCAAAAGGAACTCTTCCTGTGACCATCTCATACAGTGTGATTCCAAGAGAATAGATATCGCTCTTCTCATCGCTGTATCCGCCTCTCACCTGCTCAGGTGAGCTGTAATGTACAGATCCCATTACATTGGAGCTGATCGTATTGGAAGATGCAGCTCTGGCAATTCCAAAGTCTGTCACCTTTACTTTACCATCTGTGGAAATAATGATATTCTGAGGTTTCACATCTCTGTGAACGATACCATGGCTGTGTGCCGCCTCCAGACCCATAGAAACCTGGATTGCGATACTTGTAGCCTCTTTAATGGAAAGCTTTCCCTTCTTGGAGATGTATTCCTTCAGAGTGATACCCTCGATCAGTTCCATAACAATGTAATAAACACCGCCGTCATCTCCTACGTCAAATACATTGACGATATTCGGATGTGTAAGACCAGCTGCCGCCTGGGCCTCACTTCTGAATTTCTTTATAAACGTGGTGTCTTCCCGAAACTCCGGTTTCAGGACCTTCACGGCAACAAAACGGTTCAGCTTATGGTCCATAGCCTTATAGACATCTGCCATTCCGCCAGTTCCGATTTTTCCTACGATCTCATAGCGCTCGGCTATGATCATTCCCGTCTTCAACATGCTTCCACCTCATTCGTGAATGGCTCTACCAGTACGACTGCAATATTATCCTTACCACCATTCTGATTTGCTTCCCGAAGGAGCGCACTGCCCTTCTGATCAATATCTGCTTCCGGATCGGATATGATCTCCTGGATCTTCTCATCTTCAACCATATTGCTGAGACCGTCTGAACACATCAGGATCGTACATCCTTTTTCAAGTTTCAGATCAAAGAAATCCACATCCACCGTTTTCTCCGCGCCAAGTGCCCTTGTAATGATGTTCTTATCTGGATGATTCCGTGCTTCCGCTTCGCTGATCTCGCCCATTCTCACCATTTCCTGTACCAGGGAATGATCTCTGGTGACCTGGCGGATTCCGTCCTGGATCACATATAAACGGCTGTCACCCACATTGGCTACATAGGCATACTGATCTACAATAGTCGCCACCACCATAGTGGTTCCCATGCCCCGGAGGTTTTCGTCTTCCTGCGCACGGTTTCTGATCTCCGTGTTCGCAGCTTCGATCGCATGACGAATAACCTTCACAGGATTGTAATCCGCATCTTCACGGATTTCATCCACAAGGATCCGTACTGCATGTGAGGATGCATAGTCACCGGCGTTATGTCCGCCCATTCCGTCCGCGACTGTGAAAAGATTAGGCAGATTTCCAACCGGACCTTCAGATGCAAACACGTAATCCTGATTCATCTTCCGCTTCTGCCCTACATCAGTAGCTGAGTATATCCTCATGTCACTTCTCGCTTTCTGTTTTTTCCATGTAACTTTTTCTTAGCTGTCCACAGGCACCGTCGATATCGCTGCCCATTTCCCTTCTAATAGTAACATTAATTCCGTATTTTTCAAGTTTTATTTTGAAATTCTCCACAGCCTGTCGAGTAGACCTCACATAGGAGCGTTCCTTGATGGGATTGACCGGAATCAGATTTACATGGCAATTGATGCCTTTTATACGGCCTGCCAGCTGTCTCGCATCTTCTTCACTGTCGTTGACGCCAGCTACAAGACTGTACTCAAAGGTGATCCTTCGGCCTGTTTTGTCAAAATAATTTCTGCAGGCATCCAGAACCTCATCCATGGAATACTTATTCGCGATCGGCATCAGTTCCTGTCGTTTTTCATCATTTGGAGCATGAAGGGAAAGTGCCAGAGTGATCTGAAGCTTTTCTTCAGCCAGATCATACATCTTCGGCACGATCCCACAGGTAGAAACCGTCACATTTCTCTGACTGATCCCAAGACCGTTTTCGTCGGTAAGGATCCGGACAAAACGGACAAGATTGTCATAATTATCCATCGGCTCACCGGTTCCCATCACAACTACATTGGCCACACGTTCGCCGGTATCTGCCTGGATACGGTAAATCTGATCCAGCATCTCGGACGGTTTCAGGCATCTGGTCAGTCCTCCGATGGTAGATGCACAGAATCTGCATCCCATACGGCAGCCCACCTGAGAAGAAATGCACACAGAATTTCCGTGGTGATACCGCATGAGAACACTCTCGATCACATTTCCATCTTCCAGCTGGAACAGATATTTTCTGGTTCCGTCAATTTTTGAGATCCTTACATCTGCCTGGGTCAGTGCTGTGATCGGATAAGCCGAAAGCTTTTCCCTGAGGCTTTTGGAAAGATTTGTCATTTCATCCCAGGAGGTAACCAGCTGCTGGTGGAGCCATGCATAGATCTGTTTCGCCCGGAAAGGCTTTTCACCGATCTTTGTCATGAATTCCTTCAATTCCTCCATGGTCATGGATTTTACATCTGTCATTTTCTGTTATTTCCTTCTGAATCTGGCAATAAAGAATCCATCTGTCTTATGTATTCCCGGCAGAAGCTGCAGATAGCCAAGCTTCGTGGATTTACAGTGCAGTTCCTCCGGAATATACGGATCCAGGCTTTCCAGCCGGTACGGATAATTCTTTAAAAACCATAATACATTTTCTTCGTTTTCTTCCCGGGCAATGGTACATGTGCTGAAGATCAGCGTTCCATCCGGTTTCACATACTTTGCAGCCTTATCCAGGATCATTCTCTGGAGCATTACGATCTCTTCCTGTTTCTGCGGAGTTGCCCGGTATTTGATTTCCGGTTTCTTGCCGATAACTCCATAACCGGAGCACGGTACATCCGCGATCACAATATCCGCAGCCTGTTCGGAATCCGGATCATATACCGTTGCATCCTGAACTCTGGCTTCCACATTGATCACTCCGGTCCTGTGGATGTTTTCTTTGATAAGATCTGCCTTATACTGACTTACATCTCTGGCATCCACATTTCCGTAATCCCCCATTTTGTCTGCCGCATGGATGCTTTTTCCACCTGGTGCAGCGCACATGTCGATGATATGGTCACCTTTTTTCGGACTTGCAGCTTCCGCTACAAGCATAGAGCTTACATCCTGCACCAGGATCTTTCCCTGAAGGAAGGTCTCAAGTGTCAAAATATGATTGTAATCGGAAATCTTCAGTGCATAGGGAAGATAAGGAGCCTGTTCTACTGTCACTCCCTGAGACTTCAAACTGGTGACGATCTCTCTCAGAGACGCCTTATGAGTACGGCACCGTACTGTGATCGGTCTTTCTGTCAGAAAATCCTCCAGGATCTTCTCCGTAGTCTTCACTCCGTAGGCTGCTTTCCATTTTTCTACCAGATATTCCGGCATGGAATATTTCACAGAAAGATAACGGACTTCGTTTTCTTCCCTGGAAGGAAGCTCCAGATCACCGATCTCTCTTGCGATCGTACGGAGCACCCCGTTGACAAAGGGCTTTAGATTATAAAAGCCTTTTCGCTGTGCCAGCTTTACCGCTTCATTGCATACTGCACTGTCCGGAACACTGTCCATAAATTTCAGCTGATATACCGCACTTCTCAGGATCTCACGGATCTGCGGTTTCATCTTGTTTACAGAAACCTTGGAAAAAGAATCGATGACATAATCAATATAGATCCTGTATTCCAGGGTTCCCTCACATACTCTTGTAATAAAGCTACGTTCCTGTTTCGGAAGAAACTGATATTTGGAAAGCGCATTCCGGATCGCAATATGGCTGTGCTCACCCTCCTCCTCGATCTGTAACAGGATCTCAAGGATCAGTTCTCTGGTATTTACTCCGCTGCTAATCACGATCTCTACCTCCTGCAAGGATAATCAGTCTCAGAAGCTGCAGAATAGATGCCGCCAGAGCTGCTACATAGGTAAGCGCTGCCGCTGTAAGTACTTTTCTTGCACCCTTTTTTTCATCTGCACCTAAGATACCTGTACTTTCCAGCATTTTAAGCGCTCTGGAAGACGCATTGATCTCAACCGGAAGTGTCACCAGCTGAAACAGTACTGCCAGTGAAAACAAAACAATTCCCAGAGTTACCAGCGGATCAATGGAAAAGATCAGTCCTGCGATAAACAGCGGCCATGAAAGCTGGGAACCAATATTTGCAGCAGGTACAATGGCTGAACGGATATTCAGTGGTGCATAATTGATCGCATCCTGGATCGCATGGCCACATTCATGTGCTGCCACCCCCACAGCCGCCAGAGAATTTCTTCCATAAATATCTTCTGAAAGGGAAACCGTTTTCGTTCTCGGATCATAGTGATCCGTAAGACTTCCGCGGATCGGAACCACCTGTACGTCTGTGATCCCAGCCGCTCTCAGGATCCTCTGTGCAGCTTCCGCACCGGTGATACCTGAATGACTCCGGACCTTTTTATAGACTGCAAAGGTACTGCGCAGCTTCGCGGATGCCGCAAGAGAAAGAAGCATTCCGATCACGAGCAAAAGAATCGTGGGGTCCATTCCCCATCCGTAATAACCATATCCGTACATAACTCATCACTCCCTGGAATCTCTGAACATGTCTCCTGGTTTCAACTGATATCCCCGAAGGAACGCATCCACTTCCATGCGTTTTTTGCCTTCCAGCTGCACTTCATGGAGCACGAGTACCTTCTGGCCGCATGCTACCTGGATTCCTCCTTTGTCAGCGGCTATCACAGTTCCCGGTGCTTCCTGTGCCTGTTTTTCCAGAACAGAGCTCTTCCAGACCTTCAATGTTTTTCCATTGATAAAGGTAAAAGCGCTTGGCCATGGATCAAGGCCTCTTACCAGACGCTCCAGTTCTTCCGCATTTTTGCTGAAATCCAGAAGCCCCATTTTTTTGGAGATCATGGCAGCATATGGTGTTGGACTCTCCTCCGGCTGTTTCTCGCGGATTGCAGTTCCGTCAAAAATGGACGGTAAAGTCTGTACCAGAAGCTCTGCACCTGCCTGTGCGAGCTTATCAAACAAGCTTCCACCTGTCTCATCTTTGGCAAGCGGAACCACGATCCTGGAAATCATATCACCGGTATCCAGACCGGTTCCCATCTGCATAATGGTAACGCCGGATTCTTTTTCACCGTCGATCACCGCCTGCTGGATCGGTGCAGCTCCACGATATTTAGGAAGCAGAGACGCATGGATATTGATACATCCGAATCTCGGCATATCCAGGATGCTCTTTGGAATGATCTGCCCGAATGCCGCAACAATGATGATGTCCGGTGCAAGATTTTTCAGTTCTTCCACAAATTCAGGATCTCTTACCTTCACCGGCTGCAGTACCGGGATCCCGTGTTTCAGTGCTTCTTCTTTTACAGGAGTAGGCATCATAGTTTTGCCTCTGCCCTTCGGTTTGTCCGGCTGTGTAATCACAGCCTCCACTTCATATCCGTTCTCTGCCAGTGCTGCAAGAGGCGCCACCGCAAAGTCCGGAGTTCCCATATAAATAATCTTCATAGTATCCCGCCTTTAGTCTTCTTCATCATAAGTTACCTTGTGAAGTTCTCCCTCCACAAGTTCTGTATACATTTTTCCATCCAGATGGTCAATCTCATGACAGAACGCTCTTGCCAGAAGGCCCTCTCCCTCGTAGATCTGTTCGTTCATATTTACATCAAGTGCTTTTACCTTCACATAGTTCGGACGTGTTACCTGTCCTGCCATTCCCGGAACGCTCAGGCATCCCTCGTCACCGGTCTGCTCGCCGCTTGTCTCAAGGATCTCCGGATTGATCAGCACGATCGGGCCCTCACCTACATCGATGACAACGATACGTTTCAGTATTCCTACCTGTGGTGCAGCGAGGCCAACACCCATTGCATCATACATGGTATCCAGCATATCTGTGATCAGTTCCCCGATCCTCGGTGTCATTTTGTCTACTGTCCGGGATTTTTTTGTCAGTACAGAATCCCCCTGTACACGGATTGTTCTAAGTGCCATTTTTCTTCTCCTTTAATTCATATCAAATTGAATGTATATTTTCCGGAATCCGGAATTTATCTCTATATATTTCTCCAGCTTCTCTCTGACTGCTGTGAGAAAGCAGATATCCCTGTGCTTCAGATGGATCACCTGACGATAAACATCCTTTACCTTACCTACCGATGCAGCTGCAGGTCCGATCATGTGAAGCTCTTCCTTCGGACTTACCCTGCGGATAAAAACTTCTATATAATACATGGCATTTTTCAGAAGTTCTTCATCCTGGCAGGCACCAAAAACAGTCATCATATGGGCTGCCGGCGGATAGTCCAAAAGCATCCGATACCCCATTTCTTCTTTATAAAATTTCTTATAATCCTGAATAGCCGCAGCCTGGATACTGTAATGCTCCGGCTGATATGTCTGGATCACCGCCTGCCCCGGCCGATTCCCTCTGCCGGAACGTCCAACTGCCTGAGTCAGAAGCTGGAATGTACGCTCCCCGCAGTGATAGTCATCCATATTCAGCGAAAGATCTGCTGCAATCACTCCTACCAGAGTCACATTCGGAAAATCATGTCCCTTGACGATCATCTGGGTCCCCACCAGAATATCTGCCTCATGCTTTGCAAAAGAAGCCAGGATCTTCTCATAGCTGTCCTTGGTCCTTGTGGTATCAAAATCCATTCGAAGTACCCTGGCTTTCGGGAATTCTTTTTCAATGACCTTCTCGATCTGCTGGGTTCCTGCCTTAAATCCACCAATGTGCGGTGAACCACAAGACGGACAGATTTCCGGTTTCACAGTCTCATAGCCGCAATAATGACAGATCAGACGATTGCCATTGTGTTCACTTAGAGATACATCACAGTGGGGACATTTCATAACGTGACCGCAGGCTCTGCAGGAAACAAAGCCCGCATATCCTCTCCGGTTCAGAAACAGCATGGCCTGTTCTCTTCTTTCAAGGACCTGCTCCAGATCCCTCTTCAGCTCCAGACTCAGTACCGAGCGGTTTCCTTTCTTTAATTCTTCCCGAAGATCCACGATTGATACCTGTGGAAGAGGCCTTTCCTCATAACGTGCGTTTAACTTTACCAGAAGATATTCTCCGTCACAGGCATGACTGTAGGCTTCCAATGACGGAGTGGCTGATCCCATGACCACACGGGCATGTTCCATTCGTGCCCTCTCAATGGCAGTCTCACGTGCATGGTACCTTGGCGTATTCTCACTTTTGTAGGTGGGTTCATGCTCTTCGTCGATAACGATCAGTCCCAGATCTGAAAACGGTGTGAACAGTGCGGATCTGGGTCCTACCATCACCTGGATCTCACCACGTTTTGCTCTTTTGAACTGATCATAACGTTCTCCCTGGGAAAGTCTGGAGTTCAGAACCGAAACCTTATCTCCGAACATGGCATAAAAGCGCCTGACTGTCTGATAAGTAAGCGCAATCTCAGGGATCAGCACGATCGCCTGTTTTCCCTCCTCCAGTACCTTCTGGATCAGGCGCATATAAACCTGGGTCTTTCCGCTTCCGGTCACTCCGAAAAGAAGTGCAGGCCTTGGGTCCGGCTCCTGCCATTCCCGAAAGATCTGCTCTGCCGCCAAAAGCTGTTCCTGGTTCAGACTCAGTTCCATGTTCTCCTTCACCAGGCCGAGCCCCTCGGGAATGCGATACATTTCCTGACTTTCAATAGTTATCAGACCTTTTTTCTCAAAAAAATCAAGAACGGAAATGCCGGCTCCAAGCTCTTTGGAGGCATAGGTATAATCCAGGCTCCCGGCCTCCAGGATTGCCCGAAGGAACCGCTCACGTGCTTTAAAGCGGCTGCCTTCCAGCTTGCCAAGAAGTGCCTGCCCCTCTTCCTTTTTCCCTGTAAAAAGGATCAGTCTTTTCTCTTTTGCACGGACCTTGTCTTTTACAGGCAGAACTGTTTTCAGTGCCTGGATCATGGTGGAGCCATAGGTCTCCTTCATCCAGGCCGCAAGTGCGATCAGCCGGGATTCCGTTGTCTCACTGTCTGTGGACACTCCCCGGATCTCCTTGAGCTTTGACGCATCATATTTTGCCGTTCCGGAGATCCCGGTCACATAGCCTTTCCGAAGGGTATTTCCCTTTCCGAAGGGCACTGTGACCACAACTCCGGGTTTTATTGCCTGCACCAGCTCCTCAGGTACACGATACTGAAAATCCCGGTCCAGCTTTTCATGAGAAATATCAATGATCACATCTGCATAGATCATCCATTTACGCTTTCTGATCTTCTTCCAGGATCTCCCGGATCAGTACACGCTCATCCATGGGATATTTCTTACCCTTGATCTCCTGATAATCCTCATGGCCCTTTCCGGCAAGGACGATGATATCTCCCGGCTCACCGTGATGGATCGCGTAGGCGATCGCCTCTTTACGATCCGGGATCTCTACATATTTTCCATCTGTTTTTGCCATTCCGATCTTGATATCATCGATGATGGCCTGTGGATCCTCATCTCGCGGATTATCTGAAGTAATGATGGTCAGATCTGCCATCTTTCCTGAAACCTCACCCATCTCATAACGGCGCAGCTTGGAACGGTTTCCGCCACAGCCAAACAGGCATACCAGTCTGTGCGGATCATATTCCTTCAGTGTTCCGAGAAGGCTCTCCAGCGCCATGGCATTATGTGCGTAATCGATCATCAATGTGAATTCGTCAGATACCTTGATCATCTCAATACGGCCTTTGACCCTGGCCACCTTCAGAGCTTTGATGATATTCTCCTCGGATACCTTAAAATGGCGGCAGATGGCAATGGCAGTCAGAGAATTGTAAATGCTGAACTTACCTGGAATATCGATCTCCACAGGAAAATCCATAAGTCCCTTAACATGATAGGAAATTCCCAGATAGCCCTTTCTTCCAACGAGTCTGGCGTCCTCTGCACGGAGATCTGCTTTTTCGGAAAATCCATAGGTTTCAAGTTTACAGGTGTGGCCTTCGATAATGCGGTCAAAGTGTTCATCGTCACGATTTACGATACCAACCTTACACTGTCTGAGAAGCATGGATTTGCAATGCAGATAATCATCAAAGTCCTTATGCTCATTCGGTCCGATATGATCTGGTTCAATATTTGTGAAAATTCCAAAATCAAACACAAATCCCTGGGTTCTGTGAAGCATCAGTCCCTGTGAGGAAACCTCCATAACGACCGCATCGCAGCCTGCTTCTACCATATCATGAAAATATTTCTGTACCATATAGGATTCCGGTGTCGTGTTGGCTGCCGGGATATGCTTCTCCCCGATAACAGCCTCGATGGTTCCGATCAGGCCAACCTTATATCCGGCATTCTCAAGGATTGATTTCACCATATAGGTTGTAGTTGTTTTTCCTTTGGTTCCGGTGATACCGATGGTTTTGAGCTTTTCTGCCGGATGTCCGAACCATGCTGCTGAAATAAAGGCCATGGCGTAACGGGTATCCTCTACCTGGATCACTGTCACATCCTCTGGTGCCTCCACCGCTTCTTCCACGATGAGTGTCTTCGCACCCTTTGCCACAACATCAGGTATAAATTTATGTCCATCCACGACCGCACCTCTGATGCAGATAAAAAGGCTCCCTTCTTCTACTTTACGGGAATCATATACAACAGAAGAAACCTCCTGCTCTGTACTTCCCTGAAGGCATTTGTATTCAAGATGCTCCAATAAGGATAAAAGATTCATTTTTCTCCTCCATCTTCCCTTTTTCCGGTCTGACGGGCAGCACACCGGAGGCGGGAAATATACTGTTCTTATTTTCTGTACATACCATATAGAATAGCACACCTCCCCCCTGTTTTCAACGTTTCTTTGAGGTACGGCCGCCTTGTAAAATATCAGCTTGTTACTGTTCACTCCGTTCTCAGTAACATCAGCTTTTTCCATAAATATCCGCATATTTTTTCCGGAGCCAGATGCCGCCCAGCACAGTCACCAAAGCTGTCACTGCCAGAAGCGTCCACAAATCCCTCCTGGTATCATCTCCGGTCTTCGGATGTGTGGACGCAGTTCTTGCCATCTGTATCTGACCGGAAGCCGGACCCTGGTCATCTCCCTGCAAAGGCAGCCCTTCTTCCGGCGTAATAGCCACCTCTCCTTTTACCATGACAGAAGCGGAGGCCTCCATCAATCGCTCTCCGGTTTCCTGGCTTGTGACCGTCACCTGGTTAAAAAGCTTCTGATCCGCTGTTTTTCCCGGGATCTTCACCACAGCCTGAAGAGAAACTGCCTCTCCCGGCGGGATCTGTTGGATCATTGCCTTTGTACGGCTGCTGTTGAGCGTTACACCTTCCTGCTCCAGAAACTGTGCATGGATCCCTGCTGTCTGAAAGCGCTCCGTTCCCACAACCGAATGAAGCGTTTTTTCACCGGTATTCACGATACAGATCTGATAGGTCACAGTCTCACCCGGTGCAGCGGTTTCTTTGTCTGCAGTTTTCTTTACAGAAAGATCCGCCTTCAGTGCCTCCAGACCATTTATAGTGGAGGCGTTCTTCCGGATCACTTCATCCGCTCTGTCCTTCACCCTGGCCTCTGCTTCCACCTGGTGCTCCAGATCTTTTTCCTGTTCATCCAGAAGCGGCGCCTGTACATAAAAGCTCCTGCTCTCTCCGGCTTTTAATTCTGCAAATTCCGCCACAGCCCCTTCTGTTAGAAGACCTTCTGCATCTTCCCACAGCTGCCGGATCTTAGGGCAGGAAAGGCTGCTGGTCAGACGGATATCTGCAAGATCCAGCTTTCCGGTATTGGCTATCTCTACCTGATAACGGATGGTCTGCCCTGCTTTCATTTTTTTATTCTGTGCAATTACCGACAATTCCATATCAGCCTCAGCAGCCTCCACGTCCAGCATAGGAGAGATTCCCTCTGCGATCACCAGCTCTTCCCCGTTTTCTTCTGTCATGAGAAAGGTTCCCGCACCGGTACAGTCCTTCTGAAGCGGTTCCTCCTGAGTCACAGGATAACTGCTTTTCTCTGCCGGAAAACGGTATTCCTGCCGCAGAATCAGCGGGATACGGAAAAAGATCTCATCCTGCCCGTTCTGCTCCACGTTCAGCACGCTTTCCAGCTTTGTGATCTCTGTAGCTTCACCGCTCTGGCTCCTTACAGAAATCTGCTGTGCAGCCATATTTTTCGGGACAGAATCCGTTTCCGGAACAAAATACTCCGAAATATACGTGACCAGCGTCAGCTTTTGCGTCTCCTCAAACTCACCTTCCTCTTCATTCCCTACATTTTCCCCTCCGGTCGACGTTCCTTCCGGTGTGAGCGGACCCGTTTTCTCCTGCTCTTCATCCTCCGGCTGTACTGTTTCCCCGGATGCCAGCTGCTCCACGTGCTCATATCCTTCCTCCATTTCTATTCCGATTCCTTCCACAACCTTATCCACCGGCAATTCCTGTTCTGCCTTCTCTTCCTGCTGCAAGTCATCCTCTGGCAGCTCCTGCTCTGGCTCTTCTTCCTGCTGCAAGTCATCCTCCGGCAGCTCCTGCTCCGGCTCTTCTTCCTGCTGCAAGTCATTCTCTGGCAGCTCCTGTTCTATCTCTTCTTCCTGCTCCACCGATGGATCTTCAATCTTATGAAGTTCATCGTCCCACTTCTCATTTTTCTCCTTATCCTCCGAAAACCTTCTCCCGGACAGCCATTCATTCAGGCCGCGAATCCGGATCCCAAGCTCCGCCTGTCCGGATTTTATGTCTTTCCAGAACACACTCTGATCGATAAACGGTGCCTGTCCCGGCAAAAAATCTGCTCCCAGAGTCAGCTCCGGTTCTATTGTTCCTCCCAGCATGGCTCCTGCCAGCACTGTCACAATTCCGGCTTTCTTCATCTGTTTCCATATTCTGTTTTTCATGGCTCTTCCTCATTTCTGCCTGATCTGGCATTTCTTATACACATGTTTTTTTTTACAGAAGCTTACTTTTCCACAGACAAAGGCATCCCTCCCCGACAAATGGTGCATGATCAATATTTTTTTCGATAAAATAAAATGGATTTCTGCATCGAAACGATGCGTGAACAGATCCCGCAGAATGCAGGATCAAGACTTTTTCAATGTATCACATTTTCAGACCATGCGCAACCGGATATAAAAATTATAAAGTTTGTTTAAACTTTCTTTATAAATTTTCCATTTCTTTTAGATTAACGACATATTTTAAACATATTTTCTCTATATAATAGGTGTTGGATAGATGAAAAACCACTCTCTATCTCCCCCCTCAAAAAATAGTAGGAATCAAACCGTCTGACTGGATCAGGCGGTTTTTCCTGTCTCGGAAAACACTCGATTTTCTATTGCATTTCCCACATAGGTCTTTTATAATAAAATATAATACTCGTGCATCGTTTTCGATGTACTCGTTACTGAATACAGTAACTGATTTCATTCCAATTTTTAAGAGAAACGAGGTATTTCCTATGAGCGAAAAAACCGTAGTAGTTGCATTAGGCCACCGGGCACTTGGCACCACACTTCCAGAGCAAAAAACAGCTACAAAACTCGCAGCGAAGGTAATCGCAGATCTGGTAGAGGAGGGAACCCGCGTAGTGATCTCCCACAGCAACGGTCCGCAGGTAGGGATGATCCACACCGCAATGAATGAATTCGGTAAGGCACATCCTGATTATACATTTGCACCAATGTCCGTATGTTCCGCCATGAGCCAGGGTTATATCGGCTATGACCTTCAGAACGCCATCCGTGCTGAGCTTATCTCCAGAGGGATCTACAAACCGGTCAGCACAGTTCTGACACAGGTTGTCATCGATCCATACGATGAAGCATTTGCAGAGCCGGAGAAGATCATTGGACGTGTTCTTAACGCAGAAGAGGCCGAGGCTGAAGAAGAAAAAGGAAACTTTGTCACAAAGGTGGGCGAGGGCCAGTACAGACGTATCCTTGCAGCACCGAAGCCACAGAAGATCGTAGAGATTGAAACCGTAAAGGTCCTCTCTGCAGCAGAGCAGATCGTCATTGCCGCAGGCGGCGGCGGAATCCCGGTTCTTGAGCAGGGAACTCAGCTGAATGGTGCCAGCGCCATCATCGAGAAAGACCTGGCAGCAGGACTTCTTGCAGAAGAACTGAACGCTGATACTCTGATGATCCTTACAAGCGTCGAGAAAGTAAGCCTTGACCATAATACGGATCACGAATCTTATCTGGATACTATTTCCACAGAAGATGCCAAGAAATATATTGCCGGCAAACAGTTTGCGGCAGGCTCCATGCTTCCTAAGATCGAAGCAGGTGTTTCCTTCGTGGAGAAGGGAACCGGACGCCGTACCATCATCACAGACATGGCCCATGCAAAAGACGGCTACCGTGAGAAGACCGGAACTATCATTAAATGATCATTTTACGGACTCAGAATACAAAGTGAACTATAAAACTTCACTTTACATAAAAATATCCCGCAGACGGCTGCTGGTCTTACCGGCAGCTCTGCGGGATATTTTTTTTACTGTCTGGCTCCACATCCGATCACTGTTCCACAGTTGATCGGGCAGCCAGTATTTACATAGATTTTCGCTCAGCGATCTCAGCCATCTTCGCCGCATTCAGGCGGGTATCTCCATGGACACGGCTGTAGGAAAGATATCCGTTCATACGGTCGATCTTGGTCAGGTTTCTGGAACCGCAGACAGGGCATACATCCATCTCCAGTTCCTCATGACCACAATCGTCACAGTATGCAAGAGAAAGGTTCACTCCCTCATAATATCCCAGATCCATGGCTCTGCGGATCAGTGTACGGATAGCTTCCTTATTGTAGCCGATCGGATAACGTACATACTGAATCTTACCTCCATTGCAGAGTTCCCAGAAACGTCCCTCCAGATCCTGTTTCTCGATCGGAGTTACATCCTCTGTTACATGGCAGTGGAAGCTGTTGCTCACATATGGTCTGTCAGAAACGCCCTCAATGATTCCATACATCTTACGGAACTGCTCTACCTGCAGTCCACAAAGACTCTCTGCCGGTGTTCCGTAGATCGCATAAAGATAACCATCTTCCTTCTTGTACTGATTTACCTTGTCATTGATATATTTCAGAACCTCCAGAGCAAACGCCCCATCCTCGGCAATGGATTTGCCATTGTAAAGCTCCTGAAGCTCATTTAACGCTGTGATACCGAAGGAAGCTGTCATAGGCTTCAGGATCTTGCCAATCTTTTCATTCGGTTTCAGATGTCCGCCGTAGAAACCGCCTTCACAGTATGCAAGCGGGTTGGTGGATGCACGCATCTGTCCCAGATATTCGTAAGTGCGGATATGCAGGTTACGGATCATTTCCAGATAGAAATCCAGAACCTCATAGAAATCTCTGCTCTCCGCTCTAGCCTTTGCAAGGATCATCGGAAGATGAAGGCTTACCGCACCAATGTTAAAACGTCCCACAAAAACAGGCGTATCATTCTCATCCGCCGGCTCCATACCGCCACGCTCATACCACGGACTTAAGAAAGCACGGCATCCCATCGGGCTGATGACCTTCTTGTATTTCCTGTACATACTGGAAATATAGCCTGCGCCGGACATAGACAGCCAGTCCGGATACATGGTTTTGGAGGAACACTCCACACCAGCCTCAAAAATATCCTCACAGCACTTTCCGGGACCATGGATCTCTTTGTCATAAAGGAATACGATTTTCGGGAAAAGTACCGGTTTCTTGTGTCCGGCCTTACCCTGTCCTCCCTGATGGACCTCAAGAAGGGAAATCGTACACATCTTCTCAAACTGCTCGGTTCCGAGACCAAGTGTCACCGTAACAAACGGATAATCACCTCTGGAAGAACCGACGGTATTCAGCTTGTACTCAATTCCCTGCCAGCCCTGGTCATAATCCCTGCGGACCTTATCAAGAGCATACTCAATAGCTCTCTCCTCACGGCCACTCCAGCTCTCATCCGAGTATTTCATAAATTCAGAAATATATTTATCATAGCTCTTCTTCGCATACGGTGCCAGGATCTTATCAACCTCCGGCACTGTAAAGCCACCATACTGCTGTGCTGCTGTACTGAGAATGATATCCCCCATAACATCAAAGGCTGTATCCAGAGTCTTCGGCTCGTTATACCAGACATTGCCCATCTCAAAACCGCCACTTAAAACAGCTGCCACATCGAACAGACAGCAATTCATGGTATCCAGACGTGCAGACTGGTCATGAATATAAATGTAGCCGTCCTTACATGCCTGAAGCTCATTACGGTTCATAAAAAACTTCCGATAGAGTTCCTTGTTCAGCTCATTAAAGATCAGGCTTCGTTTCGTGGCAACAAGGGCGCTGTCTGTATTGGCATTACTTTTATCACCGATATAACGGATCGCCTGACTCTTGGTATAGACATCATCCATCATATGGATAAAATCCAGCTTGTAATTCCGATAATCACGGTAGCTCTTGGCAACTGCCGGATTCACACGCTCCAGAGCCCCCTCTACGATGTTGTGCATCTCCTGGATCTCGATCTCATTCTTTCCAAGGGAATCCGCATGCTCCTGGGCAAAACGGCAGATAAAATCCTTCTCCTCGTCTGAAAAAGTATAAAGAATACGCTCTGCGGATTTGTTCACGGCAGCCACGATCTTCTGCGGATTAAACTCCTCTCTTGTCCCGTCTTTCTTGATCACATATAACATTGCTCATCCCTCCCTGTGCTATATATAAGTCGCTGTGCAAAATACTATATATAGTACCTATATCTTCTATATATTGTTTTTCATCTATATGTTGTGCTAGGCATGAGTATAACACAGCTGAGGAGAAAAGAAAAGGGATATTTCTGTATACACGAAAATACAGACACTTAGCACTGCCTGATCTCACTGCAGAAATATTCTCACAAATTTGTTCCGATCCAGTCTGCAAGAAAATCCCATAATTTTGGAAGCAGAATGGCCAGTGTCACTATAAACCATATGATCCAGCCTGCCCCGCTGCTTTTCTGATCTTTTTTTTGCTGTTTTTTTTCCCTGTTCTAAAACTTCTGCACGATTTCTGCCCACCGTTGTTTTATTCCTGGTATTAACTGCCGCTGCAGTCTTACGTCCGGCTGCTGCACCTGCATTCCGGCTTCTGGTTAGATTCCGATTCAAATCGGTATTGCGGCTTGCATTCGTATTCCGATTTATATTTGTATTCCGGTTTGCGTTCGTATTCCGGTTTACGTTTCCGTTATGTTGTGTTGTTTGATCAGCATCCTGTCCATACTGCCGCATCATATCCCGCACTTTGGCGGAAGCATGTTTATAATGTATCTCCCGGGGCTCATTCAAATGATATAACACCTCATCATTTCTGTAAGGCATCCCACATAATGAACACCTGCCATTTACAACCTTACCCCCACAAACCTGACACCTTTGACCTGCCATAAGCTCCCTCCATTCTATCCGTCAAAACGGATATTTATATTTCCGTCGTAAACATAAGCATTCTTTTTTCAGTATATCACACCAGGCATTTAATACCCAGCATTTTTCTACGATACCCCAAAAGACTTCCCCTCTCATTATATTGCCACTCCACCCATTTTCTGCTATAATACCCCACAGAGCAATAAGCCTAAAAATCATCAGGAGGAGCCGATAATGAATACAATCACAATCCCCGCAACCTATCATGCAGACCTGAACCTCCATGACACACAGATTGCGATCAAAACAGTAAAAGATTTCTTCCAGCAGACACTCTCACAGAAGCTGAACCTTCTTCGAGTATCCGCTCCAACATTTGTAGCACCGGAATCCGGCCTTAACGACAACCTTAATGGTGTAGAGCGCCCGGTAAGCTTTGATATCAAGGCTATCGAAGGAAGCAACGCCGAGATCGTACACTCCCTTGCCAAATGGAAACGCTACGCACTGAAAAAATACGGATTTTCTCACGGAGAGGGTCTTTACACAGATATGGTAGCCATCCGCCGGGATGAAGATCTGGACAATATCCACTCTGTTTACGTAGACCAGTGGGACTGGGAAAAGATCATCTCCAAAGAAGAGCGTTCCATAGAGACTCTCAAGGAAACCGTACGCACCATTTACAGTGTCCTTCGTAAAACTGAGAAATACATGGCTGTACAGTATGACTACATCGAGGAGATCCTTCCGAAGGATATCTTCTTTATCACAACTCAGGAACTTCTTGACATGTATCCGGACTGCACACCGAAGGAACGTGAATATCGGATCACCCGTGAAAAGGGCGCTGTCTTCCTTATGAAAGTCGGCAAAACCCTCACCAACGGCGAGCGCCACGACGGACGTGCCCCGGACTATGATGACTGGGAACTGAACGGTGATATCCTCGTATACTATCCGGTACTTGACATTGCCCTTGAGCTTTCCTCAATGGGAATCCGTGTTGACGAGGACGCACTTGACCGCCAGCTTACCGAAGCAGGCTGTGATGACCGAAGAGAGCTTCCATTCCAGAAGGCCATCCTGAACAAAGAGCTTCCGTACACCATCGGTGGTGGTATCGGACAGTCCAGGATCTGTATGTTCTTCCTTCGTAAAGCACACATCGGAGAAGTACATGTCTCTCTCTGGCCGAAGGAGATCACAGATGCTGCAGAGACACACGGACTTCAGCTTCTCTAAAACAGCCTACAGATTTATTTATAATTTTCGCGGAAATGAGGTAATAACGTGAACATTCTGTTTTTTCTGATTCCCAAAAGCGAAGTAGCCTACATCTTTGAGGATGAAACTCTTCGCCAGACCCTCGAAAAAATGGAGCACCGCAAGTACTCCTGCATTCCTATCCTCACCATGGACGGCAAATATCTCGGCACCATCTCAGAGGGAGATCTCCTCTGGGGCATGCGCCGTGCAGATATCCACGACATCAAGGAAACAGAGGGAATCCCGATCATGGCGATTCCACGCCGTGCCACCTACAAACCGGTCCATGCAGATTCCAATATGGAAGATCTCCTGGATCGCGCCATTAATCAGAACTTCGTACCGGTGGTAGATGACCAGGGCTCCTTCATCGGGATCATAACCAGAAAATCTATCATCAAATACTGTTACAACGAAATAAAAGCCGCACAAAAAACTGCCGGTGAAGAAATCCACTGAGCAGCGGAAAGAAAAAGGATGGCTTCCGTTCCTGCACAGGTAGGAATCGGAAGCCATCCTTTTTTGATCCGGCAGTTGTATTCCGGATTTTTATTTTATTTTTTCGCGGATCATACTCAGTGCATCTTCATCTGCCACAACCGTGAGATCCGGGTGAAGCTGCAGGATAGATGCCGGAACCTTCGGTGTGATCGGTCCGTACAGGGAATTATACAGGGCTTCTGCCTTGGATGTTCCCGTTGCCACAAGAAGGATCTTTTTTGCAGCCATGATATTCCCGATTCCCATAGTGTAGGCCTGTTTCGGGACCTCATCCATGCTTTCAAAAAACCTTGAATTGGCCCTGATGGTACTTTCTGTCAGATCCACACAATGGGTTTCTTTTTCAAAGGCATCTCCTGGTTCATTGAAGCCGATGTGTCCGTTCCCGCCGATACCAAGCAGCTGCATATCCACACCTCCGGTTTGCCGGATGATTTCGTTATACTGTGCACATGCCTTATCGCTATCCTCTTCCAGTCCGTCAGGCACAAAGGTCCGTGCTTTGTCAATATTTACATGGTCAAAGAGATTATGATCCATAAAATAGCGGTAGCTCTGGTCATTGTCGCCGGAAAGTCCCTTGTACTCATCCAGATTCACACTTGTCACCCTGGAAAAATCCAGATCCCCTTTTTTGTACCATTCTACCAGTTGTGCATACATGCCCACAGGCGTGGAACCGGTAGCCAGTCCAAGAACTGCATCCGGTTTCATGATAATCTGTGCAGACATGATATTGGCTGCTTTTCTGCTTACATCCTGATAATCTTTTCCTGCGTAAATAATCATAGTTTTTTCCTCAGCTCTTATTCTGCGATCAGTTTATCCAGAAGCTCCTTGGCCATACGGATATCTTTTTTCTGTTCCTCACCGGAGATCTCACGCTCAATGGTAATATCTCCCTGATAACCGATCTCTTTCAGCTTTGCAATAAATGCAGAATAATTTACTTTACCCTGGCCAAGGGGAACCTCATCACCCAGATGATGTCCATCTGTTGGATATTTTCCATCTTTTCCGTGAATTCCCATGACATACTCACCGAAAACCTCCAGAGCATCTACCGGATTTGCCTTTCCGTACATGATCAGGTTTGCAGGATCAAGGTTAATTCCCACATTTCCTTTTCCGACAGCTTTCTCAATATCCTGGATCGCACGCTTTAATGTTACAGGAGTCTCCTGTCCTGTTTCAAACAGGAAGTTCTGACCATTTTCCTTACATTTTTCCACAATAGCCTTACATGCAACCAATACTTCCTCGTATTTCGGGTCGTATGGATTTTCCGGCATATAGCCAACGTGTGTTGCCAGGTCTGTCACATGGATCTTTTTCGCAAAGTCAGAACCTTCCATAAGCATCTTCAGTCTCTCAACTCTGTAATCAGACGGAATCAGGCCAAGTGTCAGCTGTCCTTCATAGAAATCCCATACTCTGCGGCCTTCCCATCCGCACCAGAATGCGGTTGCGTGGATCCCGTATTTCTCCAGACCTTTATTAATAGCCTCTGCCATAGCATCGTCCTGAAGTGTTGGACGATCCCAACATACCAGCTGGCAGCTATCCACACCCATTTCCTTCAGCTCCGCAAATTTTGCATCAATATCTGTATTGCTTGTAAATTCGATCAAAACTCCAACTTTCATAGGTTCTGTTCTCCTTCCAGTATTATCTCATATTATACTACTTATACCACCAAGATCAGCCTTTTACCGCACCGGCAGTAATACCACCTACAATATGCTTCTGCATCACAACAAAGAAGATAAGACTCGGTATCATGGACATTACGATTCCGGGAAGTGCATGCTCCCAGTCTGCTGTCTGTGCGGAAAACTGCATGTACAGTGCATTCTGGATATTCATTGCCACTGTGTTTCCGCCAACGATCAGCTGGTTGGTGATGATATCATTCCAGGTTGCCAGTGCATCCAAAACAACGACCGTCGTGAGGATCGGTTTCAGAAGCGGAAGTACAATGCTGAAATAGGTGCGGATCTTACCTGCGCCGTCAATACATGCACACTCTTCCAGATCGATAGGAACATTTTTTACAAATCCATGGATCATGTATACTGCCAGAGGCATACATAAGCCCACACTTACCAGAATATATCCGGTTCTTGTTCCAGTCAGTTTCACGTTGGAAACCAGTCTTGTCAAGGTGATCATGTAAGACTGGAACGGAACCATCATCGGCATGATGATCAGAACAAAGCATATTTTGCTAAGTCTGCTTTTTGTTCTTGCGAGCTTATAGGCTGCCATCGGCGCCATAAGCACTACCAGGATGACAGTGCAGAATGTATAAAGCAATGTATTAAAGATCAGAGACGGGAAACCGAATTTCGTCCAGGTCTCCATATACATCTTCAGGCTCCATGACTTGGGCAGAGCCAGAAAGTCCTGCAGCATATCATTATAGGGTTTAAATGAGTTTATAAAGATCAATACCAGCGGCATCAGCCAGAAGATCGCACATACAAAAATAATGATCGTCAGTGCATTCACCTGCCGCAGGTTCTTTGGTTTCTTCTTCATTATGCCTCAACCTCCTTACTCTTGGTAATCTTCATCTGAATTGCTGTAATGATCAGAACAAATACTACAAATACAAGAGATTTGGCAGTAGCAAGACCATATTTGCTGTTAACAAAAGCTTCCTTATAAATATTATACGCAACGGAAACAGTTGAATTCGCAGGTCCGCCCTTTGTAAATACCATGATAATATCGAATAACTTAAACGCAAATGTCATTGATGTCAGCATACAGATCGAGATCGCAGGCATGATCATCGGAATTGTGATCTTGCGGAATACCTGGAAAGAGGTTGCTCCGTCGATTCTTGCCGCTTCCAGAAGCTCTCCCGGAACTGCAATGATTCCTGCGATATAATTGACCATGTAAAAACCAAGATTCTGCCATACTGCCATGACAACAACTACATAAAAAGCAAGCTTCGGTGTTCCAAGCCAGCTCCAGTTAAAGAATTCCCATCCTGTAACACTGTAAAGAGCCTCAAAGCCAGGTCCCAGGATAAATTTCCAGATCAGACTGATCGCTGTCAGACTGATGATATAAGGAATATAATAAAAAGCACGACCAAGACTGTTCACTTTGTTCTCACGTGCCATTACGACAGCGACTGTGAGAGAAACAATGTTTACGATAACAACATAAAATACTGCAAATTTAAGAGTAAATCTGACACCTTTCCAGAAAAGCGGGTCAGCAGTAAAGATCTTCACATAGTTGGCAAGTCCTACAAATTCCATGTTCTTGCCGATTCCATTCCAATTAAATACCGAATAGTACAGATTCATTACAAATGGAATATCTGTGGCAAACAGTACAAAAACGACTGCCGGAAAGACAAACAATGCAAAAATTGCCAGATCCTTTGTTTTTTTGTTTTTCAATCCTATCCCCTCCAGAAATTCATTTTTTCTTTGGTTTATATTTGGGAAACAGGCAAAGCTGCTGCCAGTCTCCCTCTTTTGTCAGTTACATTCCGTCAGCCCAAAATCAACAAATCTGTTTCTCTTCGGCTCCTGGAGTTCCTTGTTACTCTGCTGATGTCCAGAAATCCTGGAAGAGCTGTGTTACTTCATCTGCGCTCATGTCTCCAAGCATGTAAGACTGGAGATACGGACCACACTCATCTGCGTAGCTGCCAGGAGCAATCGTGTGGATCCAGCCGTTTGTCTTTCCAGCGTCGATATAGGTCTTGGCATCATTTGCAAGAGCGCCGGTCACTTCCATATCAGACTTTGCACCAGGAACAGCTCCTACACCTTCTGCCATCCATTTCTGGCCTTCTTCGGATGTAAGGATAAACTCACAATACTCTTTTGCAAGATCCAGATTCTTGGAATCTTTATTTACAATATAAGTCCAGTTACAGGAGGATAATACAGTTGCATCATCTTCACCGGCGCCTACCGGGAATGGAAGAAATGCAAGATTTGCATCCGGATTAAAGGAATCCAGTGTAGACTGGCACCAGTCACCCATATGGATCATAGCTGCATCGCCGTTTGCAAGCATATTCTCTGATGTCTCCCAGTCAACCTCAAGCGGCTTGTCCGGACCATACTCTACAGCAAGATCAAGGAACTTGTAAAGGTTCTCCCAGTTAGGCATATCTGCAAATGCTGTCTCACCGGATTTGATCGCATCTACTGTCTCAGCAGCTGTTTTGTCTTTGTCGATCATGAAATGTGTTGCAACCTGTCCTAATACCCATGTTTCCTTTGCAGCAAGTGCAAACGGAGTGATGCCTGCATCCTTCAGCTTCTTGCATGCCTCTTCCAGCTCATCCATGTTTGTCGGAAGCTTGTCGATACCAGCTTTCTCAAAGCAGTCCTTGTTGTAGATCAGGCCCATGTTCTCATAGGTCCATGGAAGAGATTTTACATTTCCCTCGTCATCTTTTCCAAGGTTTACAGCGTCCTCATTGAACTTGTCCAGAACTTCTGTATCATTGCTCCAGTCGTAAGCATAATCATAGTACATTTTCGCTTTTGTTCCGGCCTCAGCATCAAATACGTCTGGTGTATCACCGGAGTTTACTCTGGACTGAAGCAGTGTGTCGTAATCGTTGGCTGCATGCTGTACATCAACAGTCACACCCGGATGTGATTTCTCGAAGGCTTTTACCATCTCGTCATATTCTTCCAGACCATAAGCATGTGCATCAAATACATTCAGTGTTACATTTTCTTCAGCATGTGCAGTTACCCCTCCTGCAACTACCATTGATGAGATCATTGCTGCTGATAACAGAATAGAAATCACTCTTTTTTTCATTTGCATATCCTCCTTTTGAATAGCTTTTTTTATTTTTCTCACTGCCTTTCAGTGAAAATTTCATTATTTGTTTTCGTGTGTGTTTACATACTCTTTTGCCGCATTCCACTCTTTAATCCCAAGCTGTACGGATCTTACTCCTTCGATCAAAGGAGCAACCTCTACAGGTTTATCTTCTCTGACGCATTCCTGGAAATATTTGATCTCTGTATAATATGGTCCCAGATTGGAGACATTGATTCCCGCCACATCACTCTCGCCTTCATATTCAGCTTTGAGCTCTGGCGTCTCCACAGTTCCGTCTTTCTTATATACTGTCAGGCTCGGTGACTGAGCACCGTTAAATTCTATCGTAGCATCCTCAAAATGTGCACGGAACGCTGCATGGAACTTCATTGCCGATGACTCATCCCAAATACCCTCTGCTGTAGCAAAAACATCTCCGAATTCATACTCCGTGATGATATGATTGATCATGCCACTTTCAAATCTGCTGGCTTTTACCTGGAAGCTGTCCGGCTCACCCAGCATATAACGCAGAAAATCAAGATCATGCACGTGAAGATCCAGCACAACGGAACCACTCTTTTCTTCATTATGGAACCAATCCTCAAATCCCCATTTCACATCTCCGCTGATACGCTCCATAGTAATGGATTTCAGCTTTCCGAATTTTTCTGTGTCGTAAGCTTCCTTCAGATATTTATATTCCTCAAAGGAACGTACTACCTGTCCTACCATAACCTTCTTCCCGGATCTTTTTTCTGCTTCAAGAAGCATCTGGCAATCCTCTTCGGTCAGACATACCGGTTTTTCCACCAGTACATTCATCCCTTTTTCCAGTGCCTTCACTGCATGTTCTGCATGCAGATAGCTTGGAAGACAGATATGTACAATATCCAGCTGCTCCTTTTCGATCAGTTCCATTCCGTATTCATATGTGGCAGCTTCCGGAAAATATGATGCCGCTTTGTCCAGAAATTCTTTTCTGCAGTCAGACAGGGCAACTACCTCAACATCATCCTCTTTTTCTGATAAGACTTTCAGGGATAAGTAATGAGTCGTTCCCATTCCGCCGCATCCAATCACGCCTATTCTCATCTCTCTACCTCTCTTTATTTGTCCAGTGGCCTAACTAATATTCCAAAAAATAAAAGCTTTTTGCAAAAATATCTGTGTTTCTTGCTACAAGCTCTCTTTTTTGCTGCTCTTAGCTTGGATTTAGGATAGCATCCTTTGCCGTATCTGTCAACATTCTTTCCCGTTTTTTCGTCTTTCAATGTGCATTTCTTGTATAATAAACAATATTTCAAGTATTTTTTTGTGCATTTTGCGCATTTGTAATCAATTATTCCTGTCACTGTACTATTTATCTCCATTTTTTTACCAGTCTTCCCAAAAAATGCCTGTGTTATATTGCTCTTCATTTTAGAATTGTCGTATTTTTACATTTTTTCTTCTATGATAGTCAATATTTTCTTTGTACAGCCACATATTGATTATTTTCTGTATCTATGATAGGATATATTTAGTGCGGAGACTTTACTAATATTTTTCGGTACCGTTTATTTTTAAAGGATTGGAGATGAAAAGAAACTATGAAACTTGTTAATCAGCAGGTTATTAAGAACACGAATATGAAACGGCTCTATACTTCCATCTATTCCAGTCCCGGAATATCCAGAGCACACCTTGCCAAGCAGACGAAGCTCAGCAAAACAACCGTATCTACTCTTGTAGATGAACTGATCGAACGGGGATTCATTGTGGACAGCGGTATCGGAGAATCCGACAGCATCGGACGTAAGCCGAACTGCCTTCAGGTCCGGATGAACAGCTACTACGTTGTTGTCATGAACTGGCATGAAAATGCTGTCGAAGCTTATCTTGTGGACATTGCCGGTACTTCCGTCTTTCATGAATCACGGAAGCTTTCCGAAGATGAAAATCATGTCGCATGCTCCGGCTCCTGTTTCCGGGAATCCATTCTGGAACACTGTGCTCCTGACCGTATCCTTGGCATCTGCATAGTAATGTCCGCCATGATCGACGCCTCCAGCAATGAAGTATATTCCACGACCCTGAATCTGCCTTCCATGGAAAGCACTCAGATCATTAAATCTCTGAAGACTGCATTCCCGGGATACCCGGTTGATCTTCTCAATGATACCGCCTGCTATTCCTACGCAGAAAAGGTCTATGGTAATATAAAAGAGAAAAATTTTGCTTTTCTCAATTTCGGCCGCGGCATCGGTGCCACCCTTTTCACAGAAGGGAGTATGCTCGGAACTGCCAGCGGTTCCTTTACCCAGTTCGGCCATTATTCCATTGATCCTCACGGTCCGGAATGTATCTGCGGAAATCACGGATGTCTGGAAGTTATGATCTCGGAGCAGTCTCTGAAAAACAGGATCCCGGAATTCGGACAGATTCCATCCTTAAGCGCACTTTCAGAAATCACCTTCTCAGATCTGGGAAAGGCTGCCACCTTCCGCGATCCAACCGCTCTTGCTATGGTAAAGGAGATGGCATGGGAGCTGTCCATCGCCCTGAGTAATCTGATCAGTACCGTAAATCCATCTCTGATCGTTCTTGGCGGAAAGATTCCGGATCTTGGCGAATATTTTCTCAATGAAGTACGGGAAGACCTGAAAAAAACCGGGTTCCGCAGGATGGTAGATAACGTGACTGTCCGTTACTCCCAGCTCCAGAGTGATTCGTTCCTGAACGGAGCCATGAAATACTTTTTTGATATCCACTATTCTTTTACAAATCAGGATCCGACGAATTTTTTTATCGGATGATATAAGGAGGAAGCCATGAAAAAACTGAAAGCTGCTATTGTAGGCTGCGGCCGTATTTCCGTCTCTTATGCGGATGCATTCCATCGTCTCAGCGATGAAGTAGAATTAGTATATGCCGTTGACAAAGATCCAGCTCTTGCCAAAGCCTTTGCAGAGGAATTTAACTGTTCCTGGACTACGGACTTTGATGAGATCCTGGATAAGGATATTGATGTGGTACATCTCTGTCTGCCGCATTTCCTGCACCCGGTCATGGCCATCAAAGCCATGAAAGCCGGCATTAACGTCCTTACCGAAAAGCCCATTGCCACCTGTCTTCAGGATGCAGACAGAATGATCCGTACCGCCGAAGAAACTCATGTAAAGCTGGGCGTTATCTTCCAGACACGTTACACAAAAAGTGTGGAAAAGCTCCGCGAAATGATCCAGCGGGGTGATTTCGGAAAAATCCTTACCGCACGTTCCTATCTGACCTGGAACCGTCCGCTCGACTATTACAGCGGAAGTAACTGGAAGGGAACATGGGACAAAGAGGGCGGCGGTGTTCTCATCGACCAGGCGATCCACAGCATTGATCGTGTTCGATATATGCTGGATTCCGATGTGGAATGGATCGACGGAAGTATCCATAATTATGTCCACCATTTTGTAAAGGTAGAGGATGCCGCAGACGCTGCTATCATGTTCAAAAACGGCTGTCTTTATAATCTATATGCATGCAACATTTACGGAGCCGATTCCCCGATCAATATTGAACTGATCGGAGAAAAAGGACGCCTGGGTCTTAAGCAGGACATGGGATATTACGAGCTGGACGGCACCTATGCTGAGATCCGAAACACTTATGAGACCACAAATGTGGGCCCTGATTACTGGGGAAGCAGCCATCACCTGCAGATCCGTGACTTCTATCGTTCCGTCCGTGAGGATCTTCCCGTTGCCATCGACGGACTGGAAGGCAGAAAAACCCTGGAAATGGTAAAAGGAATCTACCTTTCCTCTGCTAGAAGAGAACGCATCTCTCTCCCCTTTGAGGATGTAACCTACAGTGATCTGAACCAGCCGGTGAAATAACTACGTCACTATTCTGTAACTATAAAAAACGGATGCTTTATCTCCTGCAGCATTTCCACAGGAGGATCAAGCATCCGTTTTTAATATTCTTATATTTATAATGTCATTATAATGTCTTTGAAAGAAACTCTCGAAGTCTCTTATTCTTTGGATTTGCAAAGAATTCCTTAGGAGAGTTTTCTTCCTGGATCTTTCCTTCATCAATGAAGAGGACTCTGGTTGCCACCTCGCGGGCAAAGCCCATCTCATGAGTTACCACAACCATGGTCATGCCGGATCTTGCAAGCTCCTGCATCAGTTCCAGGACCTCTCCTACCATCTCCGGATCAAGAGCAGATGTAGGCTCATCAAACAGCATCACGTCCGGGTTCATGGCAAGAGATCTTGCAATGGCGATACGCTGCTTCTGACCGCCGGAAAGCATGTCCGGATAGGAATCTGCCTTATCCGGAAGACCTACTCGCTCCAGAAGCTCCAGTGCCGTTTTTTCAGCCTCTTCCTTACTCATAAGATTCAGAGTCACAGGTGCGAGCATAATGTTCTCTTTTACTGTCTTATGTGGAAAAAGATTAAACTGCTGGAATACCATTCCGATCTTCTGACGATGACGGTTGATATCCACCTTGGAATCTGTGATGTCGGTTCCCTCAAAGAGGATTTTCCCCCCGGTCGGCTCCTCAAGGAGATTCAAGGAACGGAGGAATGTAGATTTACCACAGCCGGATGGTCCGATAATGGCTACTACTTCACCTCTGCGGATCTGTGTGGTGATCCCGTTGAGAACCTGATTGCCGCCATAGGCCTTTTCAAGTCCCTGTACATCCAGAAGCACTTCATTACTTACGCTCATTGGTTCTCAGCCTCCTTTCAAGTCTTCCTACCAGATAGGTAAGAAAACAAACGATCACAAGATAGATCGCAGCTACTACCAGCAGCGGGAACAGTGCACTGTAGGTCTGGCTTCGGATAATGTCTCCGCCACGGGTCAGATCCATAAGTCCGATATAACCACTGATGGATGTCTCCTTCAAAAGTACGATCAGCTCGTTTCCAAGGGCCGGCAGGATGTTCTTGACCGCCTGCGGAAGAATGATCTTGATCATAGTCTGTGTATAGTTAAGACCCAGGCTCCGTCCTGCCTCAAACTGTCCCTGATCAATAGACATGATACCGGAACGGACGATCTCAGCCACGTATGCAGCAGAGTTCATACCAAAGGCGATAATGGCAACAACTATCTTACCCGGATCTATGGTTGCAAAAATAACATAAAATACGATCAGCAGCTGTACCATCGTTGGGGTGCCACGGATCACAGTCAGATAAACACGACAGATCACATTAAGGATCTTAAGCTTACCTGTCTTATCATGTGTAGAACGGACAATAGCAATGACAAATCCCAGAAAAATACCAAGAAGTACAGCAAAAAAAGTAATGATGATGGTATTTTTCAGACCGGACAAAATGAACTGCCAGCGATTGTCGTCCAGAAAGTTAAACTGAAACTGTTCAATAAGACTCAAAATTTCCACCCTTTCCAAAACTACAGGTTCCGAAATCCGGAAAACATACCCGGATATCCGGAACCTGATCATTCGCTACTGAACCCTGCAACGAATATCTGTTTCTCAGCTTATCCGTTCAGAATCCTCTGATTTCTCTGTGCAAAATTATTTCTTTACAATAACAACCTGCTCTGCAGTTGTGTACGGATCAGTGAAATCAACGCTCTTTTTACGATCCTCTGTTACTGTCATTCCTGCAGCACCGAAATCAGCTTTTCCGGATTTAACAGAATTTACGATCGCATCAAACTCCATATCCTCGACCTTCAGCTCATATCCAAGCTTGTCGCAGACAGCCTGAGCGATATCAACATCAATACCTACGATCTTATCTCCGTCATAGTATTCGTATGGCTGGAAGGTTGCGTTTGTTGCCATGGTAAGAGTTCCCTTGGAGTGATCTGCATCCTTAGGAGTCTCATACGGTGTCTTACCTGCATCATCACCGATGTAGTTATCTCTGATGGAATCCAGAGTTCCGTCATCCTTCAGCTCCTTCAGCGCTTCGTTGAACTCTTTGGTAAGGTCTGCATTATCTTTGGAAAGACAGATTGCATACTCCTCTTTATCAAAAATATCCTCAACGATCTCAAGATCATCGTTTTTCTCAACAAATTTCTTGGCAGGCTCGCTGTCGATCACTACGCAGTCAATCTTACCCTGTTTCAGAGCCATAACAGCGTCATTACCTTTGTTGTATCTCTCTACTGTTGCGTCTTTAACCTCTGTAGCGTCTGCATCACCGGTTGTTCCAAGCTGAACACCGATCTTCTTACCCTCCAGATCATCTGCGCTCTTGATCTCATCTGCTGCAAAAACAGCGGATGTCATAGAAACTGTCATAGCTGCTGCAAGTGCAAGTGCCATAAATTTTCTCTTCATTTTTTCTTCCTCCTGAATTCTATGTACTTTACGTTAACTGTCTCTCTGCTTCTGTCAGTCCAATGTTACTGTTCACTTCGTGACCAGCAACACGCTCCGCGATGCACAGAAATCATGCTTTTGCATGATTTCGCGCCGAGATTCTCGGGTTTTCTGTGACCTGTGGTCACAAAAAACACCTCGCGGAATATTACCAGTGAACAGTAACAGCACAATCCGTAATGTACAGCATAATTATACATCTCCATGCATATTACTTTGTTTTATGATACCATGTTTTTGACAAAATGCAAGCATATAAAACCCATAAATCCGAAAATCCACTTCTAATTTACCGGAATTCCACAGGGAAAATTCACTTTTCGATAACAATTGTCCAATATACTATACTATTAAAGGCAACAAATGGAAAAAACCTGCGTGTTTTTTCCATGGGGGCTTGTGCTCCAACAGAAAAAACAAGTATAATATTCAGAAACAAGAGGAGGCTACTATTATGAAATTCACGAAAATGCACGGCATTGGAAACGATTATGTATATGTAAACTGTTTTGAGGAGACTGTTAAGGATCCGGCCGCAGTGGCAAAATTTGTCAGCGACCGTCATTTTGGCATTGGTTCCGATGGTCTGATCCTGATCCGCCCGTCTGAGATTGCAGACTGCGAGATGGATATGTACAATCTGGACGGCTCTCAGGGTGCCATGTGCGGAAACGGTATCCGCTGCGTTGCCAAATATGTCTACGACCACGGCATTGTGGACAAAACTTCTTTAAGCATCGCCACAAGAAGCGGTATCAAATATGTGGATCTTACCATCCGCGACGGCAAGGCCTCCATGGTAAAAGTCAACATGGGCTCCCCGCTCCTCACTGCAAAAGAGATCCCGGTGGTTGCCGAAACCGAGCAGGTGATCGACGCTCCCATCACCGTCGACGGAAAAGAATATCACATGACCGCAGTTTCCATGGGTAATCCTCATGCCATCATCTACGTAGACGATGTGAACAGCCTTGACCTGGAAAAGATCGGCCCGTCCTTTGAAAATCACGTATGCTTCCCGGACAGAGTCAACACTGAGTTTGTTCAGGTGATCGACCGCCACACCGTAAAGATGCGTGTATGGGAACGTGGCTCCGGAGAAACTCTTGCCTGCGGCACAGGCGCCTGCGCAGTTACGGTAGCTTCCATCCTCAATGACAAGGTTGACGGCAGCAAACCGGTTACTGTACAGCTTCTTGGCGGAGACTTAAACATCTCCTGGGAAAGAGATGAAAACCTTGTATATATGACAGGACCTGCAACTACGGTGTTTGACGGAGAGATCGATCTTGGATTTTTAGGTGAATAAATGAAAATGGAGGGAGCTTTTCGAAACTCCCTCCTGCGTATTATATTTCCACATATCCCCTCTTCAAATAAATACCAGAACCCTCTCCACGATAAACACCGCCGCACATGCCAGCAGGGCTACTGTGATCAGGCTTTTTTCCTTATATGCAGCAATAAGTGCTACCAGGAAACCTGCTGCACCGGAGATGATGCTGTCTGTGGCCTTCAGGATGGCCGGGAAGGTCATGGCTGCCAGACAGGCATATGGCACATAATACAGAAAGGACTTGATAAACGGGCTTCTGATCTCGTTTTTTGCAAGAGCAAGGGGCAGCATACGGATGAGATAGGTGACAATTGCCATCACCAGGATATAGAGATATACATTATGACTCATGAACGGCTTCCCCTTTCTCTTCCAGCGGGCAGAAATAAGCCGCCAGGCCTGCTACCAGAAGTGTTGTGATAATGATCATAAATCCGGATGATACCTGTTTTAACACCGGTGTCACCGCAAAAACAGTGCTGACTGCCATGGATGCCACAACAACCCCAAGAACCGGTCTGCTCTTTTTGGACGGCGGGATGATGATGGCCAGGAACATTCCGTAAATGGCAACGCTCAACGCACTAAGCATAAAATCCGGCAAAAGGCTTCCGGAGATTCCTCCTGCCAGAGTTCCAAGAGTCCATCCGGGAATTGCCACGCACATGGCTCCGTAATTATAAAATACGCTGACCTTTCCCTCCTGGGCCGCACTGATCCCGAAAATTTCATCGGTGATACCAAAAGCAGCGATGTATTTCAGGATACCGGACTCCTCACGCCGGAATTTCTGGGACAGGGAAAATGACATCAGGCAGTATCTCAGGTTGATGATCAGCTGAGTCATTGCCATCTCCCACATGGAGCCTCCCGCAAAAATAATGTCCAGTCCCGCAAACTGACCGGCCGATGTCAGGTTGGTCAGGGAGATCAGAACTGCCTGCCAGATACGCAAGCCGCCGGCAACAGCCATCATGCCAAAGGTAAAGGATACCGCAAAATATCCAAGAGCGATGGGAACTCCATCCTTCATACCTTTTCTGAAACTTTCTCTTTTCATCGATTTCCTCCATTGTATGTACATTCCGTTATAAACGCAGCTGTGCCTACTTCTCCGATCTGTACAGCACTCATCAGAATCTCGCCACAGCTCGTTGTACATGTAAATAAGAGCGTGCCCGAAAACGTTTTTCCTGTTTCCTGACACGCTCTTTTATTGTAGCATTGCCCTGTCAAAACTTCAATACGTGAATACGTCATTCCTGTTTGTCATTTTTTCCGGAATATGTCCTTACGCTTCTTCAACTCCATCCGGATCTACCAGACGATCCAGAACCTTGAATCCATTGTTACGAAGAACGCTCTCTGCAACAAGGAGATCCTCACAGTGCATGATCGCTACCGGGACTTTCAAACCTCTGTGGAAAAAGGTGTAAATGTAATGAAGGTTTACGTTGCTGTCGCCCATGACGCTGAGAAGCTTGTCAAGACCGCCGATCTCATCCTGAAGATCTACCAGGATAGCCTGAGTAATACGGGTCATATATCCGTTTTCTGCCATGATCTGGTCTGCTTTTTCCGGATCATCACATACCATACGGAAGTTTGCGAACTCCGGTGCATCGAAACAGCCGAAGCCGTAGATGTCGATCTGATTCTCAGCAAGGATCTTTGTGACTTTCTGAAGACTTCCCGGAGTGTTTTCTACGAAGACGATATTCTGTTTTACCATGATGTGATTTCCTCTTTTCCTGATTATTTTTTCTTGTTATTGTTTTTCTTATTATTCTTTTTTTATTCTAGCATGAAATTAATTGGAAGTGAATCCCTTTCCGGGAGGAGCATTTCGCATGCGGCTGTGGATTCCCTTTCCAGGATGGGCATTTCGCATGCGGTTTTTCCTTTCCAGGGGGAGCATTTCGCATGCGGCTGTGCTTTTCCTTTCCAGGGGGAGCATTTCGCATGCGGCAGGTGCGAGGAGGGGAAGCATTCATAGTTGCGAAGGCCATCGTCCCCTCCTCGCGCTCCTCCCCTCCCGGCCACGCCGCTGTTCTGTGTTGTGGAATGCGTTACTTTTCTGACGGGGCGATGGATTCTACGGTATTGGATATTGTAGGTTGTGCCGATATAAGTAACTGATATGCTTTCTTGATTCAGCTCAAGCGGATATTCGCAATCCGCTTCGCTACTTGCTCATAACTGAATAACTGCTCCGGAGTTTATCAGAAAGAGCCTGCACTTCTCCTGATACATGCAAGTCCTCACCCACTGCTTATTGCTTTTCGCAACTCTGCAGGGGACTTACTTGATTCAGTTAAATATCACAGAATATAAATCTCATATCAGGGAACAGGCCCGCTATGCGGGCCGCTTTCTCGTCCGCCCTCATCCATTGGCTCAGCCTTGAATTCCCGATACCGTCGAATCCATCGCCCTATACAAAACATATCACACACCACAACGTACGCTCAAAAAAGCGTGCCCGGAAAGGGGGAGCGCGAGGGGGAAAAACGGGCTTCGCAACTTTGAGTGCTTTCCCCCTCGCAAATTTCCGCCGGGAAACAATTCCCGGATCCCCCCACGCGGTATCACAGCGATATACATATATTCGTACATTAAAGTGTAACACTTTCAATCATTAAACCCATGCATAAGTATACCATCCCGACATGAAATGTCAACCACCTTTCCACAAAAACGAAAATCCCCCCCAAAAATATAAAAACAAAAAGACAAAAAATAAAAAATTATATAAAAAAGACCAGACGCACATCCAAACAGACATGCGTCCAGCCATTTTAATTACAATTTACAATTGCCCCGAAGAGCTCAATCCAACTCTTCATCCACATACTTCTGAATGTTAGAAGCATTCACATACTTCTTAACCTGTGCCCCGTCAGTGATCACAAGTGTAGGCGCCTGACGGATCCCATACTGCTTGACAAGCTCGGGATTCTGCTCAGCATCGATGATCTCCAGTTCTTCGCCTTCCAGCATTTTCTTTGCCATACGGCAGTTTGGACAGGTGCTGGTCGTAAAAAGATATTTATGAGATTCCACAGGCTGGATCTCCACCTCGTCACCCTTCATGGTCATCACACTGGTGTGGACCTTTTTCAGCTGGGAATGGGTAATATCATAGAGGGTACGATTCTTGTACTCCTGGGTCTTACCATCATTCCAGTTCTGTACAGGGCGGTAATATCCTGTGATACGGCTGTAAACCTCAGCCTTCTTTCCACATTTCGGGCAGGTAAAGTGCTCGCCGCTAATGTAGCCATGCTCCTGACATACGGAATAGGTCGGTGAGATGGTGTAATAGGGCAGGCGATAATTCTCTGCGATCTTACGTACCAACGCTGCCGCTGCCTTCCAGTCCGGAAGCTTCTCCCCAAGGAATGCATGGAATACGGTTCCTGAAGTATACAGAGTCTGCAGATCGTCTTGAATATCCAGTGCATCAAAAATATCCGCAGTGTAATCAACCGGCAGATGAGAACTGTTTGTGTAATACGGAGTGTCGCCCTCTTTTCCTGCTGTTTTGATATCCGCATAACGGCTTCTGTCGTGTTTGGCAAGACGGTATGCAGTGGACTCTGCCGGTGTTGCCTCCAGGTTGAAAAGCTCTCCCGGATACTGCTCCTGATAGTCTGAAAGACGGCTTCTCATATGCTCCAGAACCTCTTTTGTAAACTTCTGGGTTTCCGGATCTGTCATGTCTTTTTTCAGCCAGCAGGCATTTAAGCCCGCTTCGTTCATTCCCACAAGACCGATGGTGGAAAAATGATTGTCAAAGCTTCCAAGATATCTCTTCGTGTACGGATACAGTCCCTCATCCAGAAGCCTGCTGATCACATCTCTCTTGATATGAAGAGATCTTGCGGAGATATCCATCATGTGGTCCAGGCGCTGATAAAATTCCTTCGGCGTTCTGGAAAGATATGCGATACGCGGCATATTGATGGTAACAACGCCTACAGAGCCTGTGCTCTCACCGGAGCCAAAGAATCCACCACTCTTTTTGCGGAGCTCACGGAGATCCAGACGGAGGCGGCAGCACATGCTGCGGATGTCGCTTGGCTTCATATCACTGTTGATATAATTGGAAAAATACGGAGTACCGTACTTGGAAGTCATCTCAAAGAGAAGACGGTTGTTCTCGGTATCAGACCAGTCGAATTCCTTTGTGATGGAGTAGGTCGGGATCGGATACTGGAATCCACGTCCGTTGGCATCTCCCTCGATCATGGTCTCGATAAATGCCTTGTTGACCATATCCATTTCTTTCTTACAGTCCTTATATTTGAAATCCATGTCCTTGCCGCCTACGATAGCCGGAAGCTCTGCAAGGTCGTCCGGAACGGTCCAGTCCAGTGTAATGTTGGAAAATGGTGCCTGAGTGCCCCAGCGGCTTGGAGTATTTACGCCATATACAAAGGACTCAATACATTTCTTAACCTCCGGATAGGAAAGGTTGTCTGCCTTTACAAAAGGTGCCAGATAAGTATCAAAGGATGAAAATGCCTGTGCGCCCGCCCACTCGTTCTGCATGATACCCAGGAAATTCACCATCTGGTTGCAGAGTACACTTAAATGCTTTGCAGGTGCAGAAGTGATCTTACCCTCAATACCACCAAGTCCCTCTCGGATCAGCTGCTTCAGGGACCAGCCTGCACAGTAACCGGTCAGCATGGACAGATCATGGATATGGATATCTGCATTTCTGTGTGCATCTGCGATCTCGTTGTCGTAGATCTCAGACAGCCAGTAGTTTGCGGTAACTGCTCCGGAGTTGCTTAGGATCAGACCTCCTACAGAATAAGTAACCGTTGAGTTCTCCTTTACACGCCAGTCCTCAACCTTTACATAGCTGTTTACGATCTCTTTATAGTCAAGGATGGTGGATTTCATATTGCGGATCTTCTCACGCTGCTTACGATAAAGGATATACGCCTTGGCAACATCAGAATATCCGGCCTGGATCAGTACGTTCTCCACACTGTCCTGGATATCCTCAACAGAAATCCGGTTGTTCTCGATCTTATTCTGAAAATCCGCTGTAACACGAAGTCCCAGAAGATCGATCATATCCGAACTGTAATTCTTACCTTTGGCATCAAATGCCTTATCAATTGCCGCGGTGATCTTCCCCATTTTAAATTCGTCTAATTCACCGTCTCTTTTTACTACCTGAAACATAAGAAAATGCCTCCCTCATGCATTTATTTATAAGCGGATATTCCATTCCGCCTCACTTGCCTGCTTACGAACACACTCCGTTTCACGATCTGTGTTCAAAGCGCTGTAGGCTTATTGTATCAGACACGCCTCTTTGCGTCAACATAAAAAGCACCATATATAGTGCCCGTTTTGTTCACGGTACTATATATGGTACTGAGTAGATATTTTAACATTATGTGACTTTCGGATAGATTTCCCGCGGAACTCTTGCTTTTACAGCAATCCCTCCTTCGGTATACTCTTCCGAAAGAAGCTGTCCATACTCACGGATCAGCTGGATCTGACCGGCCTCCGAATAAGGAAAAAGCCGTTCCATATAAATCTGTCCTTCTGCCAGTATCTCAGAAAGAAGCTGCTTAAATTCCTCAAGCCCCTCTCCTGTCCGTGCGGAAATCTTTAGCGTATGGTCTGCTCGGAGATCCCGAAAGCTCTCCCCGGAAACACGATCCTGCTTGTTAAAAAGTGTGATCGTCTTTTTTCCCAAAGCACCAAGCTCTTTCAGGGTTTCATATACGATATGCATCTGTATCTCCGCCTGAGGATTGGATGCATCTACCACATGAATGATATAATCTGCATATTTGGCTTCCTCCAGAGTACTCTTGAAGGCTTCCACCAAATTGTGGGGAAGCTTGCGGATAAAGCCTACGGTATCCGTAAGAAGAAGCTGCTGTCCGTCATCCAGTGTCAGAAGACGGGTAGTCGGATCCAGTGTGGCAAACAGCTTATCCTCCGAAAGCACCGAAGCGCCTGTCAGTGTATTCAGAAGCGTTGACTTTCCTGCATTGGTATAGCCAACAATGGCTGCTGTCTTCAGATTTCCCACAGCTCTTCTGGAACGGATCAGCTCTCTGTGCTTTTCTACCTGGGAAAGCTCCTGCTTCAGTGCGGATATCCTGTTCCGGATCAGACGACGGTCTGTCTCCAGCTTTTTCTCACCAGGGCCTCTGGTTCCGATTCCTCCTCCAAGTCGCGAAAGAGAAGAACGTAGTCCCACAAGACGTGCAGACCGGTAACGAAGCTGTGCAAGCTCTACCTGGATCTTGCCTTCACTTGTGACGGCACGCTTCGCAAAAATGTCAAGGATCAGCAGGGTACGATCCATAACCTTGCACTCCAGCTCCCGCTCCAGATTATTCATCTGGGCAGGAGAAAGCTCATCGTCACAGATCACACCATTGGCATCCAGGGCATAGAGAAGACCTTTTACCTCTTCGATCTTGCCTTTTCCGATATAGGTGCCCGGATGTACGGCCTCACGATTCTGAATGATCCTGCCTGCAACCGCCGCACCTGCCGTAGCCGCAAGTTCTCCAAGCTCATCCAGGGATTCCTCCATGTCATCCCCCCGATCTGCCTGGACACCGATCAGGATAACCCTGTCCTGTATTTCCTCAAAATATTCCATATCAGCCCTCCGAAGACGTTCTGGTTTTCAGGAAAGCCCGCTCTTTTTTTGCAGCGGAATCTTCAGGGAACATCTCAATATATTCCTGGACCTTGGTCAGTGCAGTAGCAAAATCCAGCTTTTTTTCATAGGCTACGATCTCATTGAACAGAAGACTCTGCATCTCGTCTGTGGTAGCTGTCGGAAGGCCTTTTGTGATGTTATCAAGGGCGGAATCATAATCTCCGCTTCGGATATCGCACAGTGCCAGACCATTATAGCCCTTGGCGGAATCACCCACTGCAGAAATATACTGCTTGTACATTGCCTGAGCATTTTCCACATCATCCTGGGCCAGATATACCATTCCCAGAAGAAGCAATGCTTCCGTATTATCCTTCTTGGTTGCTTCCAGAAGCTCTTTTTTTGCATTGCTGTAGTCTTCCATATAATAGTAGACACGGCCTCTGTCACAGTGGTCCTGGGCATCCTTGGCCTCAGAAGAAAGAGCAGCTTCCAGATATCTGGTTCCGTCCGCTTCCATATCCTTATCCAGATATGCCTCATAGATCTCGATCGCCATATCATAGGTGGAATCTTCTCCATAGGCCTGTTTGAAGTTAGATGCGGCTTCTTCGTAGGAATCCATGGCAAGGGCAACCTTTCCGGTGAGGAAATAACTGCCTGCATCCATGGAAAAATCTTCTCCAAGTGTCTGGCAGTCTGCCATGGCATCCTCGTATTTTCCAGACTTCAGCTCTGCAGTAGCCCGGTAGGACAGGATATCCTTACGAAGGCTTTTGCTTACTTTATCGCAGTTCAGAGCTTCCGTGAAGCTATTCACCGCATCCTCATATTTGCCAAGACGCAGGCTTGCGATACCTGCCCCGCGATAGGACTGTGCCAGCTTCACTCCGTTCTGGATCGAGCTCTGGTACTCCTCCAGGGCATACTTGTAGCTTCCCTGGGAAAGATCCTTTCCGGCCTGTTCATATATTTTTGTTTTTTCACTGCCACAGCCGCCCAGAAGCAAGGCTCCTGTAACGGCTGCAAGAATCAATACGGTCTTTGTTTTTTTCATGGAATTCCTTATTCTACAACAAGCCCTTCGGCTTCCATCACATCAACAACACTATCTACATATTTATGGCAGAGATCATCCGTTCCCGCTTCTACCATAACACGGATCAGCGGCTCTGTACCACTCTCACGTACCAGGATACGTCCGTCATCGCCAAGTGCCTCTGCGGCTGCCTCAATGGCTGCTTTTACCTTTTCGTTCTCCAGTGCGGTTTTCTTGTCGGAAACACGCACATTCCGGAGAAGCTGCGGATAAACCTTCATCTCCTTTGCAAGGTCGCAGAGTGTGGCCTTCTGATCCACACATGCCTCCATGATCATAAGAGAAGTCAGGATCCCGTCACCGGTAGCGGAATAGCGGCTAAAGATGATATGTCCGGACTGTTCACCACCGATACTGTAATTGTTTTCCATCATGTTCTCAGCAACGTATTTGTCACCAACTGCAGTCTGCTCATAGTCGATGCCTTCACGCTCCAGAGACTTGTAAAGACCAAGATTGGACATAACGGTTGTTACAACTGTATTTCCGTTGAGCTGGCCTTTCTCTCTTAAATATTTGCCGCACACATACATGATCTTATCACCGTCAATGATGTTTCCGCGGTGGTCTACGGCGATACAGCGGTCTGCGTCACCATCATATGCAAAACCGATATCCAGGCCTTTATCTACTACGAACTGTCTCAGAACTTCAATGTGTGTGGAACCGCAGCCACGGTTAATGTTGGTTCCGTTTGGCTCATTGTTGATCACATAGGTTTTTGCACGAAGTGCGTCAAAAACGCTCTTGGCAATGGCGGATGAGCTTCCGTTGGAACAATCCAGCCCAACCTTGATATTTTTGAAATCATGGCATGGGATAGAGATCAAATGTCCGATATAACGGTTTCTTCCGGATGCAAAATCCACAGTACAGCCGATATCTTCTCCGGTTGCCAGCGGAAGCTCCTCGATCTCGCCGTCCAGATATGCCTCGATACGTGCTTCAATATCTGCGGAAATCTTCTGTCCGTTCTCATTAAGGACCTTGATTCCATTATCATTAAACGGATTATGGCTTGCGGAAATCATGATACCGCAGTCAAAATCTTCTGTACGTACCACATAGGATACACTTGGAGTTGTGGTTACATGAAGCAGATAGGCATCTGCTCCGGATGCGGTAAGTCCTGCCGCAAGGGCATACTCAAACATGTAACTGCTTCTTCTTGTATCCTTGCCGATCACGATCTTCGCCTTGTGATCTCTGCCGTAATACCAGCCGAGATAACGTCCCACACGAAATGCATGATCTGCTGTAAGTTTTACATTTGCTTCACCACGAAAACCATCTGTTCCGAAATATTTACCCATAATGTTCTCCTTTATTACTGATACAGTCCTTCCGGATAAACGCCGTCATCTGTAAGTTTTTTGAATGCAGCCTGTACAGATGCCTTATCCTCCTGATAGGTAACACCGAACCACTCGTCCTTTGTCTCAAGAACATCTACCGCTGCTTTTCCGGAATGGATCAGCTGGTCGATAAGCTCAGGAAGAAGATACTCTTTTTTGATGTCTCCCTCTTTGATCCCGCCAAGGAACTCAACGAAGCCTTTCTCAAGGATCTCCATAAATTCCGGTGTCAGTCCCCACATATTCATGGAAACAAGGCTCTTTGTATCCAGTGTTTCTGCTGTACCATCGTCATTTCTTGTCTCTGCGCCGTCTGCTGTCTTGAAGATGTTATGTGTCTCTGTAACGCCCACAAGCTTACCATCCTCAATATGGCACACTCCTCTTGTGACGCTTCCGTTGTCACTTAATGTATTTCCAAGGCGGAAACCTGCCATGCAGATGTGCATCGGGCCATCCTGCGGATGATCCTGTACCAGGTAGTCATGCACCTTTACGTAGGCTTCTTTTCCGTAGTAGTCATCTGCATTGATAACAGCGAATGGCTCGGAAAGGACTTTCTTTGCTGCCAGTACAGCGTGTCCGGTTCCCCATGGCTTGGTACGGTCCGCCGGTTTTGTAAAATTGCCCGGAAGATCGTCGATCTCCTGGAATGCATAAGCAACTTCTGTAATGTTGGAGATACGGTCTCCGATCACTTTTTTGAATTCATCTTCAAGGTCTTTGCGGATGATAAATACGACCTTGTTGAATCCTGCCTCCAGTGCATCATGGATGGAATAGTCCATAATGATCTCGCCCTTCGGGCCTACCGGTGCAAGCTGCTTGATTCCTTTTCCAAAACGGCTGCCGATACCGGCTGCCATGATCACCAGTGCTGTCTTTTTCATTTTCGTTTCCTCCTGATTTATTATAATTTTTTGAACTCTGTAGCTGTAATCAGCGCTTACTCCTGTTCATTCAGCTTTGTCAGCTTTACTGCCTGGTCTGCTGCGATCAGACTGTCAATGATCTCATCCAGATCTCCGTTAAGGATATTCTCAAGACGATGAAGGGTAAGCTTGATCCTGTGGTCTGTTACACGTCCCTGAGGGAAGTTGTAGGTACGAATCTTCTCGGAGCGGTCACCTGTACCGATCTGGCTTCTCCTTGCCTCTGCCTCAGCGTCATGCTGCTTGGCAAGCTCCATCTCATACAGACGGGAACGGAGCACACGAAGTGCTTTATCCTTGTTCTTAAGCTGAGACTTCTCATCCTGGCAGGAAATCACAATTCCTGTAGGGATATGAGTAAGACGTACTGCGGAGTCTGTGGTGTTGACACACTGACCACCGTTTCCGGATGCACGGAACACATCGAATTTACACTCATTGAGATCCAGATGGAAATCAATTTCTTCTGCCTCCGGCATGATCGCTACCGTACAGGTAGAGGTATGGATTCTTCCGCCGGACTCTGTCTCCGGTACTCGCTGTACACGGTGAACACCGCTTTCGTATTTCAGTCTGGAATATGCACCCTCACCCTTGATCATGAAGGTAACCTCCTTAAAGCCGCCGATGCCGTTCTCATTGAGGCTGAGCATCTCGGTTTTCCAGCGGCGGGACTCCGCGTATTTCACATACATACGATAAATCTCTGCTGCAAAAAGTGCTGCCTCATCACCGCCTGCACCTCCACGGATCTCAACGATAACGTTCTTGCTGTCGTTAGGGTCCTTCGGAAGAAGAAGGATCTTCAGCTCATGCTCCAGCTCCTCCACTCTCTTTTTTGCATCGGAAAGCTCTTCCTTCAGCATTTCACGCATCTCTTCGTCCTTTTCGCTCTCCAGCATGGAAAGACTGTCCTCTATGGTTTCCTTGTTTTTCTTATATTCTTTATATGCGTCAACGATTGGCTGCAGGTCGCTCTGCTCCTTCATCAGCTTCTGAAAATGTGCCGGATCGTCGGTTACTCCCGGTTCTCCCAGCTCATTGAGAAGCTCTTCAAAACGTACCAGCAGATCATCCAGTTTATCAAACATGTATTTCCTCCTGTTTCTGTCCAAGCACCACACGGTCAAGGCCCGGCAGATCCTTTATGATCTGAACCCCGGTAAACCCGGCTGCTTTCATCATTGTACTGACTGCCTCACCCTGGGTGCAGCCGATTTCATACAGAAGCCATCCGCCTGGTTTCAGGTACCTTCCGGCCTCTGCTGTGATCTTTCTGTAAAAATAAAGCCCGTCTTCCATTCCGTCAAGAGCCTTCCTCGGATCATGAAGGCGGACTTCTTCCATCAGTGTTTCAATTTCTTCTGTTGCGATATAAGGCGGATTTGAAATAAGGATATCATATTTCCCACTATCTTTTCCACCTTTTTCACAAAAATACGGTGCTGAGAACAGATCGCTTTCCACAAAATCCGCCCGGTTCTCCACCTTTAGAATACCTGCATTCTTTTTTGCCACTTCCAGTGCTTCCGGTGAAACATCCACACCGGTCCCACAGGCATCCTGCCGTTCCAGAAGAAGGCTGAGCAGGATGCAGCCGGAGCCGGTACACATATCCAGGATCTCCGGTTTTTCCACATCCCCAAGGTGTTTCAATGCCTCTTCCACCAGAGTCTCCGTATCCTGTCTCGGGATCAGCACGTTTTCGTTTACATAAAACTCATAGCCCATAAAAAAAGCCTGATGAGTCAGCTGCTGTACAGGAATATGTCCTGCCCGCCTGTCGATCAGCGTAAGATACTCTGCTGCGGTCTCATCAGACACCGGTTCATCTCCATGCGCAAAATAATATGCCCGATTCCTTCCGGTCTTAAATTCCAGAAGGAGCCAGGCATCCAGCCCGGCTTCTTCCAATCCATTATCTTTCAGTATTGTTGTACCTTTTTTCAGAAGGGACTCAAGAGTCTGCATTTTCTGTCTCCTCTGTCTCATATGGAATGTCCAAGTCAAATTCCTCTTTCAGATAGGCTCTCCAATCAAAAACAGCCTCAACTGCTTTAATGGCTACCTCTGCCATATCTGCAGCAGGCTCCTTTGTGGTGAATTTCTGCATGGCAAGACCTGGTTTACTCATAATGTCCGCAAATTTACTGTCTGTTCTTCCTGCCCACTGGATGATCTCAAAGGAAATCCCCGCAACTACCGGTACCATGAGAAGTCTTCCCAGCAGTCTCACCCAGTAAAACGGCACCGCCACAAACATAAAATGCAGCACAATACTTACCAGCATGACCAGAAACAGAAAGCTTGTTCCACAGCGCTTATGAAACCTGGAGCTCTTTAACACATTCTCTACCGTCAGAGGCAGACCATGCTCCACACAGTTGATACATTTGTGCTCCGCACCGTGATACATAAATGTCCTCTGGATATCCTTCATTCTGGAAATCAGGAACATATATCCCATAAACAGTGCCAGCTTCACAAAGGCTTCCACTATGGTGACCAGAAATTCCGAAGCACCTACCCCTCGGATCAGACTGGCCAGTACATACGGAAGAAACATAAAAGCAGCCACAGAAACCACCATGGAGATAGCTACCGTAATGTAAAGAAGCCACTTGAACTGCTTATCCTCTTTGGCTTTCTTTGCAGAACGCTCTTCTTCTGTAAGCTGCTCATTCTTCCTGGCTGTTTCCTCATCTTCCTCGTCTCCTGCGATCTCCGCAGAATACATCAGGCATTTCGTGCCTACCACAAGAGAATCCACAAAGCTTACCACACCACGGATGATCGGTTTCTTCAGAAATGCGTGATTTCCGAAGATACATTTATAATCCTCTACCTTCAGCTCGATCTCCTGGTCCGGGCGGCGCACTGCGATAGAATATTTGTCCTTGTGGCGCATCATGATGCCTTCCATGACCGCCTGTCCGCCGATATTCGATGATCTCATTCATTCTCTCCTGTGCAAATTAAAAATTTTTCAGTTAAAGAAAGGTTGAGATTTCCCAACCTCAACCTTCTCATTTCCTGTATTCGCAATAATTACTTATTCAGGCCGTATTTCTTGTTGAACTTATCGATACGTCCACGAGCCTGTGTAGCCTTCTGCTGTCCTGTGTAGAACGGATGGCATTTGGAACAGATCTCAACATGGATGTCCTCTTTAGTAGAACCTGTTACGAAAGTGTTTCCGCAGTTGCAGGTTACAGTTGCCTGATAGTAGTTCGGATGGATTCCTTCTCTCATGATTTTCACCTCTCTATATATTTAATATTATTCGTATTCAATTGACGAATTCCATTTTAAACAGCTTGCTAAGTATAACATAGCTTTCCCTAAAATGCAAGGACTTTATAAAAATTTCTGTTTCTTTACAGTCTGTACCAGTTCTGCATTGTTCCTGGTTCTGGCAAAGGTATTCAGGATCTGTTCTACTGCCTCATCCGCTTTCATTCCGTTAAGAGCTTTTCGCATAATATAAACCGCTTCCTGTTCATCCTTGCTGAGAAGCAGATCCTCTCTTCTGGTTCCGGATTTCTGGATATCAATGGCCGGGAATACCCGTTTCTCCTGTAATTTACGATCCAGGACAAGCTCCATATTACCGGTTCCCTTGAACTCCTCATAAATAACATCGTCCATCTTGCTTCCGGTATCCACAAGTGCGGTTGCCAGAATCGTCAGGCTTCCGCCCTCGCGCATATTACGGGCTGCGCCAAAAAATCTTTTGGGCATATGGAGAGCCGCCGGGTCAAGACCACCGGATAAGGTTCTTCCGCTTGGCGGGATGATCAGATTATAGGCTCTGGCAAGTCGTGTGATCGAATCCAGAAGAATGATCACATCCTGTTTATGCTCTACAAGACGGCGCGCACGCTCCACAACCATCTCGGAAACTCTCTTATGATGTTCCGGAAGTTCATCAAATGTAGAATAGATCACTTCCACATTCGGTCCCTGGATCGCCTCTCTGATATCGGTAACCTCCTCAGGGCGCTCATCGATCAGAAGAATGATCAGATGCATATCTCTGTTATTCCTGAGGATAGACTTGGCAACATCTTTCAGAAGGGTTGTCTTACCTGCCTTTGGCGGAGATACGATCATTCCTCGCTGGCCCTTTCCGATAGGACTGATCAGATCCACGATACGCATAGCCGTTGTACCGCCTGCACGCTCCATGACAAGTCTCTCATTCGGAAAGATCGGTGTCATATCTTCAAAATTATACCGTCTCTGTCCCTCACTCGGATGGAAACCGTTAATGGAAGATACGTAGAGAAGGGCACTGAACTTCTCTCCCTGGGTCTTGATACGAATATTTCCCTGGATGATATCACCTGTCTTTAAATTAAAGCGGCGGATCTGGGAAGGAGAAACATAAATGTCGTTCTCACCCGGCATATAATTCTCACATCGGATAAAGCCATATCCATCCGGAAGGACCTCCAGGATCCCGTTAGCCTTTTCGCCACTGTCCAGCTGGGTGGATTCTGACGGGACATTCCCGTTCTCCCTTGTAGCTTCCCGGTTATATTCACGGTTGTACTCTCTGCGGATATTTGTGTTTCTGTGTTCCTGCTCATTCTTATCACTACGATATTCCTTCCGCTGCTCCTGAAGTCCTTCCCCTGCCGGACGGGTACGATATTCTGTTTTTTCCGAATCATAGCTTTTTTCTTTTACAGTATTTTCTGCCGGTGTACTTTTGTGTACTTCTTCGGGATTTCCTCTGTCGGACTCTTTGACGTCCTCCTCCAGCATCCGCTCGATCAGTGCCGGTTTTCTCAGAGTAGAAATTCCCTTCATCCCTCTCGCCTTTGCCAGATCCTTCAGCACCGCCAGAGATAATGATTCATACTTTTCTCTCATATTAAATCCTCTATTCTTAAATCTGATAAATTATATATTTGTTGTTTATGGAATCAGATACAACCTGACATGGCTGCACTTTTTTTGAATGAAAGCATGTTTTCAGCTTATGTTTCATTATACACACCTTATAGAGTCTATTGCAAGAAATATTTATCGACATTTTTTTTATACTTTTCTCACAAAAAAGAAAAAAATCTGCCCGGGAGATCTCTTCCCGGACAGATCCAACATTCCTGTATGCTTCTTTTTTAGCTCCAGAACGGTCCGTATATATCCATGACCCTCTGGATACGTTCATCGGTAATTTTATTCAGAGCCGCCACGATCGCTGCATACGTTTTTGGTCTCTGTCTCTTAAGTGTTGACGGACTTGTTACATACTCAAGCACTGATTCTGCAAAATATTCTGAACTGTTCTGCGTTGCATAGCTTCTGTTAATACCTGTAAATTTGGATTTTTCGCTGTTATAAACTGCGGCAAAATCACTTGTTCTGTCTACGTTTCCCGCAACAAAAGCAAGGAAATGTCCCAGCTCATGGTAGATTGTCTCATTCTCAAAACGAAGGATGATGCTTCTTGAATGTGCGTTAAAGCAGCCTCCGTAGTTAACAGACGGATCGATCGTTACAGTAAATCCAAGCTTCTTGTAGGCTTTGAGCACCCTGCTGTCCATCTTCGGTGCAATGGAAGCAATATTGCTTACTGAATATTTGCTGTCCATGCTGATGCTTTCTACTTTTTTTGTGGAAGCTGCATTCGCTTTGCCGGCAGTAGCTGAAGCCGCCATGACTGTTGTGGTCGTCTGAATGGTTGTAGTTACTTTCCGTGTCTGAACGGCTGTTTTTGATTTCTTTGTGTATTTCTGTGTTGTTGCAGTCTTAACTGTCTTTAATGTTTTTACGGTTGTATTTCTGTTTGTTTTCTTTGTGGTCGTACTCTTCTTATTGGTAGTCGGAAGCTTCTTGGTATAAGTCTTGGTCGCCGCTTTTTTCAGCTTAACTTTTTTTCTGGTTGTCTTGGTATTTGAAGTCGTTTTGGTAGTCACCTTCGGTTTTGAAGCAAGTGGAGTGTCGTCCTCTGTGATGGTAGTCTCCACTACCGGATCTGTAAAATTCGGAAATTCCGGAACCTGTGACGACTGCCAGACATTAAAGCCACCTGCCAGTACAATAACAGCTGCAAGGCATCCTGCTAAAGCTTTTTTCCTGCCTGTAAAAATTTTACGGATATCTGTTCTTTTCATATCATTCACACCTTTCTGAAAGCCGACGTTTCAGTTTCCAACCTAAACCGGATTTTAGGCATCAAAAAAGCCGCTTATTCTAACGAAATAAACGGCCGCATTAACACACAGATTCTTGTTCATAGATGTTATCTGAATACGTCATTAAATCGGAATTTAATGCGGCAACCGGCTGTCATAGTCATCCTTCGGACCTTAGACCCATGGCTTTGCGTCCCTGTCTTTCAACAGGTTTGCCTTTATATATAGAGTATATGTTTTTTTCCCTGAAATGTCAACATTTTCCACTGCATTTTGAGCCCTACTCCTGTCTTTTTTTCACGGAATCTGCTATACTGTTCAAAAAGAAAGCATGATATAACAGGAGAACGGAAACAATGTCAAAATTTTTACCAGTCCGTCTCTTTTTTGTATGGCTGCTTTTCGGAATCCTGCTGGCAGGCTGTGGAAATTCTCCTTCCTCCGATGAAGAACCTCCGGTATATTCTCCGGCCAGAGTCCTCACCCCGGAGGCCCCCGGCAAAAAAACACTGGGCAATTCCCCTCTGATCCTGGATATTTCCAATCAGGATCAGGGATATCTGACTGCAGAATCCGATTCCGATGATTCCCGCATGAACATTCAGCTTACCGCTCCCTCCGGTGTGGTCTATTCCTATTTTCTGGAACCTGATGAACAGACGGTACTTCCTTTTTCCGAAGGCTCCGGTGAGTATCTCATCACCTGCTATCAGCAGATTGATGGAAACCAGTATGCCGCCCTTTACACGGAAACGCTCACAATAAAGCTTCAGAATGAATTTCTTCCGTTTCTGTATCCAAACCAGTACGTGGACTTTTCTTCCAAAAGTGAAGCCTGCAAACTGGCAGCCTCTCTTGTCAAAGAAGACATGACCGATATCGACATCCTGAAAACCTTCTATACATATGTTACCAGTCATATTTCCTACGATTATGACAAAGCTGATTCTGTCGAAGCCGGTTATCTTCCTGATATAGATGATACTTTAAGCACCGGCACGGGGATCTGTTTTGATTACGCTGCACTGACTACTGCAATGCTCCGCAGCCAGGACATTCCCTGCAAGCTTCAGATCGGCTATTCCGGTGATGTAAAGCATGCATGGATCGATGTTTATATCCGTGGCAGTGGCTGGGTGACAAAGGCAGTATCTTTTGACGGAGACACCTGGAAGCTGATGGATCCCACCTTTGACGCCAACAGTGATGGTGATGAAGCGATCCAGGAATATATCGGTGATGAAAGCAATTATACGGTACAGTTCACGCGCTGACCTACTAAAGGAGACCTTATTATGAAAAACAAACTGACAGCCCGGGAATTATCCAGTTTCTGCGGGCAGATGGGAATGCTTCTGCATTCCGGCATATCCACAGCGGAAGGACTTCACATCCTCTGTGACGAAAGCAAGACCGATGCAGACCGGCAGATCCTCACACCCCTGATCCGTTCCGTGGAAGAAAACGGTTCTCTTTCCCGGGCTCTTGACGAATCCGGGATCTTTCCCACATCCATGACCGCCTATGTCCGGACCGGTGAGGAAACCGGCTGCCTGGATGAGATCATGGAAAGTCTCAGTTCCCACTATGAACAGGAGGAAGAAATCTCAGGACAGATACGGTCTGCAGTCACTTACCCGCTGCTCATGCTTGGCATGATGGCTGTTGTGATCCTGGTCCTTCTGATAAAAGTCCTGCCGGTATTTCAACAGGTATTTAACCAGATGGGAATGGAAATGAACGGGGTTTCCCGGGGACTTCTGAATGCAGGCAACGTGATCAGCCGGTATTCCTCTGTTTTTCTGATCCTCGCCGCAGCCCTCATTGGCTGCATCCTGTTTTTCAGTCTTACGGAAAAAGGTCACAGCCAGCTGCGAAAAATGGTCATCCATCTCCCGTTTTTCCGTGAGATCCCGGTTGCCATGGATTACAGTCGTCTGACCCAGGGCCTTTCCCTGGGGCTTCGAAGCGGACTTTCCCCGGAAACCAGCCTGGAGCTTACAAAGGATCTGATCTCACAGCCGGTGATACTCGAAAGACTCCGGAAGGCTTCCTCTATCCTGGATAGCGGAGAAACTTTTTCCAGGGCTCTTACAGAATCCGGTCTGTTCGGCGGCATGGAAGGCCGTCTCATCACGATATCCTTCTATTCCGGTTCCAGTGACGAAACCTTCCGCAGGCTTTCCCGGCAGTACACCGAAAGATCCATAGATCTGATCTCACAGGCAGTCTCCATTGTGGAGCCTACCATCGTGATCCTGCTGTCTCTTCTTGTGGGGCTGGTCCTTTTATCCGTCATGATGCCGCTTCTGGGGATCCTCTCAGATTTTGCAATGTAAGGTGGTGACCGCATGGAACTTTTTGAAAGCCGCAGAACAAAATTTCTCAGAGCATTTTTTCTTCTCTTTCCGGCGCTGCTTCTGGTTTTATCCTGCACCTTGTTTGTGGCAGGTGTCAGCAGCACCTCCGACCAGGCCGTATACAAAGAACAGGATGCTCTGGAACAGGCACTGAAAAACGGTGCCATCCGCACCTATGCCCTCACAGGCACATATCCCGAAAGCCTGTCCCAGCTTCTCTTGGATTATCATATCACTTATGACAAAACCAAATTCGTAGTAGAGTATGTTCCTAACGGTTCCAATCTCCTGCCGTCTATCAGCGTGATCGCTCTGTCCGGCAGTGCGAAAGGAGGGAATGCCTCATGAATCACCGGAAGAACACCGGACATTCCGTTTCTTCTCTTTTTTCGCTTCTTCTTTTCGGTGTTTTTGTTCTGTTCCTTATACTGATGCTGCTATTTTCCGCCCGGATTTACCAGCAGACTGTGAAACAGACTGACTCCGATTCCGAGCTTGGGACCGCAGCAACTTATCTGACTACCAAATTCCGGCAGCACGACCGCGGCGATGAGATCTTTTCCGGTTCTCTGGGTGATATTCCTGCCCTTTGTTTCCGGGACGATATCAAAGGAAAAGAATATATCACGTATATTTACCTGAAGAATGACAGTCTGATGGAGCTTTTCACTGCAAAAGGCTCTCAGGCCAGTTCCGATGCAGGAACCGTCATCTCACAGCTTTCCGATTTCCGGTTTTCGGAAATGGAAAATGGTTTTTACCACTTTTCCCTAGAAAGTACCACGGGAGTCCGCTCGGAATTCCTGCTTCATCGCATTGACAAAAAGGAGGCATCATGAAAGAATCAAGACATAATTCCGGTACCAGCCTTTTTCTGATGGAAATGATCCTTGCCCTTTTGTTTCTGTCACTTTCCTCAGCTGCCTGCATCCAGATCTTCGCGGCAGCACGGAAAAACCGGCTCCAGGCAGAACAGTGGAACCAGATCCAGGCTCTCACAACCTCCGTGGGCGAGATACTGGAAGGCACTGACGGAACCGATGAACAGTTCCTCTCCCTGCTTCCGGGGGGCATCAAAAAGAACACCAACCTGATCTGGTATTATGACCGTAACTGGCAGAGCTGCTCTTCTGGAGAAGCCGCCTGTGAAATGATCCTGGAAACAGATATTTCTTCTTCAGAAAAATCCGGCGAGCTTTCTTTCCGGCAGCTTTCCAACTGCAGTGAGCTTTACCGGATCACCCTGCGTTTTCCTGTTGATGACTACAGAAGGGAGGCTGTACATTGAAACAGAAGCATACGTTTTTTGTAACTGTCGGCATTCCTTCCCTGTTTCTTATCTTCTCTGTGCTGTGTCTCTGTGTACTTGCTCTGCTTACTCTTGGAAGCTCCAGATCCAATCTTAACACGGCCAGACATTCTATGGAACAGACCGAAAATTATTACGCTGGCTGCGCAAGCGCCACGGAAACCGTTTCAGAAATCCGTGATGATCTTGAGCAATACAGGGAAAAAGCTTCCGATGAGACCAGATATTTTTCCATGATACAAAAGCTTGCGGACACAAGGAACGATCTCAGCTGGGATTCCCACAGCCACACCCTTTCCTTCTCCGTTGGAATTTCCGAGACACAACAGCTTTCTGTAGTGCTTGAGCTTTTTTACCCGCAGAAAAAAAGCTCTTCCACTTATCAGATCCTACAATGGAACACAGAGCTTACCGGATCCTGGCAACCAGACAACCACCAGAATGTATTTAAAGGAGAATAAACCTATGGATACCCCTATTCCTGAATTTTTGGCAGAAGCTGCCAACCGGCGTGTCTCTGATATCTTTATCATCGCAGGCCGCCCCCTGGCAGAAAAGATCGACGGTCATCTTTTGGACCGTGGTGACAGGCTGATGCCTGATCAGACAGAAAATTTACTCCGCACCATTTACGGCCTTGCGGAAAACCGCGATATATCCCGTCTTATGGAAACCGGTGATGATGACTTTTCTTTTTCCATTCCCGGTGTTTCCAGATTTCGCGTCAATGCCTACAAGCAGCGTGGTTCCCTGGCTGCCGTGATCCGCGTGATCGCCTTCCGGCTGCCGGATCCTGCAGAGCTTTCCATTCCCGAGGATGTGATGAACATCTCCGAATATACCCGTGGCATGGTCCTTGTTACCGGTTCTGCCGGAAGCGGTAAATCCACCACCATGGCCTGTCTGATCGACCGGATCAACCATACCCGGGAAGGCCATATCATCACTCTGGAGGATCCTCTGGAATATCTCCACCGCCATGATCGCTGTATCGTCAGCCAGCGCGAGATCTGTACCGACACCGAAAGCTATCTGACTTCTCTTCGTGCCACACTACGCCAGAGCCCGGATGTGATCCTTCTTGGAGAGATGCGTGATCATGAAACCATCCAGACTGCCATGACCGCTGCGGAAACCGGTCATCTTGTCCTTTCCAGCCTGCATACTCTGGGAGCAGCCAACACCATCGAACGCATCATGGACGTGTTTGAGCCATCCCAGCAGCATCAGATCGCCCTCCAGCTTTCCATGGTCCTTCAGGCTGTGATCTCCCAGCAGCTGATCCCAGATGTGGACGGACGCAACATTCCTGTTTTCGAGATCATGCGCCTGACTCCTGCCATCCGCAATATGATCCGCGACAATAAAGTACACCAGATCGAAGGCGTGATCTCCACATCCGGTCAGGAGCAGATGCGTTCTATGGACCAGAGCCTTCTGGAATTATATAAAAAAGGCCGTATCACCAAGGATACAGCTCTGAAATACGCTTTAAACGCAGACATGCTGAAGCGCAGACTTATGTAAGGATCTTCTCGGTATACCTCTGCCTGATATTTAAAAACACAAAAAAATCCCTTGCCGATCTCTGATATGTTTCCGGAATACAGAACACATATCATTTTACAGATCCGGTAAGGGATTTCTTTATTTTCAATCCGATCTCGATCAAAAAGACATTCCTTCTCTGCGATCGATCAATGCACTACATTTCCTACAATTCCATAAGAAACAATATACATAATGGCACTTGCCATAAAAAGTCCGCACAGGATCGCAATGGAGGATTTTTTGATATCCACCTCAAGAAGAGAGGCGATCAGTGCACCTGTCCAGGCTCCTGTGCCCGGAAGAGGGATTCCCACAAACAGCAAAAGTCCCAGAAATTCATATCTCTTGATCTGGTCACTCTTTCCCATAGCTCTGTTTTCCAGCTTTGTGATCAGACCTCTGAACGTCTTTGTTTTTTTCATCCATTTAAAGATCTGCCGGATAAAAAGCAGGATAAACGGAATCGGAATAATATTTCCCACGATACAGATCGGCAGTGCCTTCGCAGCCGATATCTTCAGCAAAGAAGCTGCCAGAAGGCCGCCGCGAAGCTCCAGTATCGGGATCATAGAAATGATGAACACAGCTCCCTCGGGAGAGATAAACTGTGCAAGGTGGTGTGAAAACCATTGTACCAGTACTTCCATAGTACCTCCTTAACTGTTATTTCTGCAGATATTCCGTCAGGAATTCTACCAACTTTTTCATCTCCTCATCGGTACCGATGGTGATACGGAGATGATTGTCGATCCTGTCCTTCGGGAAATATCTTACATAGATATGTTTCTCTCTCAGTGCTGCGAAAAGCTCTTTGGCCGGACAGCTCTCATGTGTGGCAAAGATAAAGTTGGATCTGGAATCCTGGAAGGAAAATCCAAGCTTCCTGAGCTCTGCCTTTGTCCACTCTCTTGTTGTAATGATCTTATGGCAGCATTCCTCAAAATATGCCTTATCCTCCATAGATGCCACACCAGCCGCGATGGTAGTACGATCCATGGTATAGGAGTTAAAAGAATATTTCACATCATTGAGATATTTGATCAGCTCCGGATTTCCGAAGGCATATCCGATACGCATTCCTGCCAGGGATCTGGACTTGGAGAAGGTCTGCACAACAAGCAGATTATCATATTTTTCGATCAGCGGCAGTGCGGATGCTGCTCCGAAATCCACGTACGCCTCATCTACGATCACGATACTCTCCGGATTCTTTGCCACGATCTCCTCGATCTCAGAAAGAGGCATTTCCACGCCGGTCGGTGCATTGGGATTAGGGAATACGATTCCGCCGTTTTCACGGAAATAATCTTCCTTACGGATATGGAACTCCTCATCTAATGCCGGGCGCTCATATGGGATCCTTAAAAGATCTGCCCATACATCATAGAAAGAATAAGTGATGTCCGGGAACAGGATCGGTTTCTCTGAATTAAAAAATGTGAGAAAACACATAGCCAGTACGTCATCGGAACCAACGCCTGTAAATACCTGCTCGTCCTTCAGGCCGTAGAACGCGGCAATACTGTGTACCAAGTCTCCTGCTGTCGGATCCGGATAAAGTCTCAGGGTATCGGCATCAAGGGCCTTCAGCGCCTTCTCCACACCCGGAGCCGGTGAATATGGATTCTCGTTTGTATTCAGTTTGATCATGCCGCTCTCATTTGGCTGCTCGCCAGGAGTATACGGCACTACTTTTCGTATATTAGCTTCCCATGGTTTCATGCTGTGCTTAACCTCCTATCATATTCTTTTGCTATTGTACTCACTGCGAGGACATTTGTCAAAGGGTAATACCACCTGCCTGGAAACAAAAAGACACCCGTACCGGGTTACAGAGTACGGGTGTCTGATATATTCTTCTTAATGAAGGGCTGTTTTGGTTCGTATCAGGCGCTTAAGATCAGATACGTGCTACGCCTGTTGCTTTTGCTGCCTCTGCTACTGCTTTTGCGACAGCCGGTCCGACTCTCTTGTCGAATGCCTTCGGAATGATATACTCCGGAGAAAGCTCCTCATCTGTGATCAGATCTGCAAGAGCCTTGGAAGCTGCGATCTTCATCTCATCGTTGATATCACTTGCTCTTACATCAAATGCACCACGGAAGATTCCAGGGAATGCAAGAACGTTGTTGATCTGGTTCGGGAAGTCACTTCTTCCTGTGGAGATAACCTTTGCTCCGCCTGCTTTTGCGTCATCCGGGAAAATCTCCGGTGTCGGGTTTGCGCATGCGAAGATGATGGCATCTTTGTTCATGGTCTTAACCATCTCTGTTGTAACTGCTCCAGGAGCGGAAACACCGATAAATACATCCGCGCCAACCAGCATCTCTGCAAGAGATCCCTGTTTCTTCTGAAGGTTTGTGAGCTTGCTCATCTCTTCCTTAACCGGGTTCATTCCTTCTGTACGTCCCTCATAGATGGCACCCTTTCTATCGCAGAGTGTAACATCCTTGAAGCCTGCTTTCAGAAGAAGTCTGCAGATAGAGATAGCAGCTGCACCTGCACCGTTCATAACGATACGAACATCCTCTTTCTTCTTTCCGACAACCTTCAGAGCGTTTGTCAGACCTGCAAGTGTGATAACTGCAGTTCCGTGCTGATCATCGTGGAAGATCGGAATATCACATTTCTCTTTCAGTTTTTTCTCGATCTCAAAGCATCTCGGAGCGGAGATATCCTCAAGGTTAACACCACCGAAGGATCCGGAGATCATGTAAATAGTATTTACGATCTCGTCTACATCATGGCTCTTAATGCAAAGCGGGAATGCATCTACATCGCCGAATGCCTTGAACAGTACACATTTACCTTCCATTACAGGCATACCGGCTTCCGGTCCGATGTCACCAAGACCAAGAACTGCGGAACCGTCTGTTACAACAAGACACATATTCCATCTTCTTGTAAGCTCGTAGGATTTATTGATATCTTTCTGGATCTCAAGGCAAGGCTGAGCTACACCTGGTGTATATGCAAGAGAAAGGTCGTCTTTATTCTCAACCGGCACTCTTGTAACAACCTCGATCTTACCTTTCCAATCTCCGTGCAGTCTTAATGACTCTTTTGCATAATCCATTTTCTTTTCCTCCTTGGATAATTATGATATATTTCATTTCAAAAGGATTACCTGAATTAATAATTACCATTGAAGAATTTACTGTCCTTCGGAAGCTCATAGCCTTCAAAATAAGAGCCAAAATCAAGCTTCAGATAACTGCAGAGATCAGCAAGCTCTACCATGGTATTGTCGTTGACCGGAATGCCATTCTCTTTTCTGTCTTTTTCAGCAGCTACCTCTTTCTCGCCGTGTGTATAGATCCTGTCCTGACCGTCTGCCTTCGGACTCTCCCGAAGTGCCTCAAGATATTCTGAAAAATGCTTGCGGATCGCATCCGGATCTCCGAATGCCGCCGGGTTGATCGCCATAAATCCATGGCAGATACCGGTCTTGTCTGGGAATGTACAGCATTTGTCGGAGGTAACGCCCATGGAAAGAATAGAGCTGAACAGCTCACAGAGCATTCCATAGCCATATCCCTTATGGCTTCCGCTGACTTCCTCGTTTCCACCAAGAGGCATGATTCCGCCGCCCTTCTTGGCTACGATGTTTGCAAGTACATCCGGTGCATTATTGCTGGCATGACCGTTTTTGTCAAGTGCCCAGCCATCCGGAAGAGGCTTGCCCATCTTATTATACATTTCCAGTTTACCTCTGGTTACAACTGTTGTGGAACAGTCAAAGAAAAACGGATACGGGTCTGCAGGCATAGCGACTGCGATCGGGTTGGAGCCCAACATAGCCTTTCTTCCAAAAGTCGGTACCATGATCGCCTCGGAGTTGGTACATGCCATTCCAAGAAGGCCTTCATGGCAGGCCATGTTCGCATAATATCCTGCAATACCGAAATGGTTGGAATTTCGTACACTTACGATTCCCACACCAGTTGTCTTTGCCTTCTCAATTGCCTTTTCCATGGCAAAATGGCTGATCAGCTGGCCCATTCCGTTATGTCCGTCTATCACAGCAGAAATCGGTGTCTCAAAAACAACTTCCGGTTTCGCCTGGGGATGAATAGTCCCCTTCTCGATTCCTTTATGGTAACGAACCATTCTCTGCATTCCGTGGCTCTCGATCCCATACAGATCAGCAGTCAGAAGAACATCTTTAATGATGCTTCCTTCTTCCTCAGAAAAGCCAAACGCTTTAAAAACATCTCCGCAGAAATGGTTCAGTGTGTCATAACTCCATTTTACATATCCCATAATCGCAAGTCCTTTCTCCTGATATTTCCGGCAGGTTACCGCCCACGCTGTGGCCTGCTGCATACTTTATATAATACTGCAGGGGTACAGTAACCTTCATCCTGTGCTGTCTCGTCTTATGCTGTCCTGCCTCATGCTATCTTACCTTACGCTGTCTAGTCTCATGCTGTCCCAACTTACGCTGTCTCATCTTATGCTGTCTCGTCATGAAGCCTTCAGGATGCTGCCATAATATCAAACTTTTTTGGTATTACCAATACAGTCCCTATTATAGCACGTGGTCTTACCAAAATCAATAGTGGTCTTACCAGATTAACGGGATTTTTACTGAAATTTTATTTAATTTTTGTCAGGTGGATCAGCGATGAAATACAAGGCTGTTCTCACCCTGCTGCTGTGCGATCTCAATTATATATTTCTCAATGGTTTCCATATGTTCGCGCATCAGCTTCTCCGCCTGGTTCCGGTCTCCGGAAATAATGGCTTCCACCAGTCTTCTGTGCTGGTCATCCACCTCAAGAGCGGAATTATGTTTCTGCATAATATAGGCTCGAGTACCGGAAATGATCTCCTCTGTCAGCTGTGCTGCCGCATCCAGAACATTATAGATCATAGGATTTCCTGCGATCCTGCCGATCTTCGTATGAAGCTTCTTATCAAGACCTGCACGAGCTTTCTCATCCTCTGCGCTCTCCAGCTGTGCCAGAATGGAACGCAGATCTAATGCGTCCTTCTCCGTACAATTCCCGGCTGCAAGAAGAGCAGCCTCCTGCTCCAGCGCAGAACGAAGCTCCTGCACCTGCTGTACATGGCTGTTATTCAGCTGAAAAAGAAGGGCCAGTGGTGCAGAAAGCCACTGATCCATATTCTCGGTGATATAGTTGGCTCCGCCGCGGACCGTTGTGACAATTCCCATCAGCTCCAGTGCCCGCAGGACTTCACGGACAGCAGGTCTGGAAACTCCCAGTGATTCTGCCATAACACGTTCCGCAGGTAAAGTGTCCCCCGGCTTCAGTTCTCCCCGCCGGATATTTTCTATGATCTGCGCTAATATTCCGTCAAATGCTCGTTCTTCTGTAATTTTTGTAAACATGTCGTCCGTTTCGGCCGCCTTCCTTTATTATTGTGTTGCCTTTCATTACATAAAAATCCCGGAATATAGACAAGTGGATATTTACCATCCGCAGTCGCCATACAGCTCTGCAGCAAATAGTCACTCTGCAGCCATTCAGTCAGTCTGTGCAATTTGACTATTTGTTTACTCTATTTTCCGGACTTTTATAGTAAATATAATACGATAATTCACCAATTTAATCAATAGTAAATAATAAATTGGTAAGACATATTATTTTATTCCATTATTGAGAATGTTTTCTACTTCCTCCATCTGGCCCAGAAGCATTTTCTGCCGGTCGTCAAAAAGAAGACCTTTATTATGCCTGTAATACTGGTCAGAACCGTTCTCCCGAATGAACCAGAGACTATAATAGTTGGCATTCAGTTCTGTGATAAATGCCACCATTTCCTGGCTGTCCCCAAAGGCAGCTTCCATAAAGTCGAAGACGTTCTGAAGAGTAAGAGATATTTCGTCGGTTCGGTTTTCGTAGGCTTCGGTTTCGGATTCGAAGAGGACTTTCACAAACTCATAGTTCCTGTTTGACGATGGATCTTCCGATTCTGCTGCAGCACTTCTGCCTCCTGCCGGGCCTGAGTCGGATCCGGTTTTATCTGATCCGATTAATTCCGATCCGGTTATTTTCAATCCAGACGCATTTTCAAAAAATGACACAACACGTTTCTGTATACGCTCCTGCTGTTTTGTAAGAAGCTCACTCTTTTTGTCCTTTTCAAGATCCGCCTCTGCTTTTTCCATGAGATTTTTTGCTGTGAGGCTGTCCTGATCTTCTCTGAAGTACACCATATAATCATACAGTTTCGTGAGATAGGCATCGGTAAGATAGCATTCTGTAAAAAGCTCGCTGAGCTTTCCGTTGAGAAGGCTTACAATGCTCAAATGCTCGTCCAGAGAGGCTGTGCGGATCTTACCCAGAGTAATGGGATCCCACTTTCCTTTCAGGATGTCCTCCACTTTATAGTCCGTTCTGTACTTATAATAAAGAGCCAGATAGCCTGCAAAATCCTTCGCGATCATCCTGTGCTGAATGTACTGACTGACCACCTCACGGTCTACGGTTTTTCCAAGGATCTCATAAACCTGGATCAGACGGGAAAGATCCTCCCAGCCTCTGGCTGTGGCAAAGATCTTTCCGTCTACGGTATTCTCCACCCTGTAGAAATTTTTTCTGCGAAGCTCCAGATAGGAGATCACCGCCGGATGAATTCCCTGCTGATAGGCGTATTCCTTCCATACATCAAAGTCTGCCTCCACATCGATCTTCTTGATACGGTCCAGAGTGACCACATCGAATTCCCGGACGGATTTGTTATATTCTGGCGGGTTGCCTGCTGTGACGATCACCCAGCCTTCCGGCACCTTCTGGTTTCCGAAGGTTTTTCCCTGAAGGAACTGCAGCATCATCGGCGCTAGTGTTTCAGATACGCAGTTGATCTCATCAATGAACAGGATGCCTTCTTTCAGACCTGTTTTTTCCATTTTGTCGTAAACGGACGAAATGATCTCACTCATGGTATATTCCGTGACAGAAAATTCTTCCTCACCATAATTCTTTTTTACAATAAAAGGAAGTCCCACAGCACTCTGCCTGGTGTGGTGGGTAATGGTATAGGAAACAAGAGCAATCCCGCATTCCCTTGCTATCTGTTCCATAATCTGTGTCTTTCCGATTCCCGGAGGGCCCATAAGAAGGATCGGTCTCTGTCGGATCGCCGGGATCCGGTACTCACCGAATTCGTCCTTTGAAAGATATGCTTCTATGGAATCTCTGATCTCCTGCTTTGCTCGTTTTATGTTCATGGTATTCTCCTTTTCACGGCATATAAAAAACTGCCTGCAGGATCCTCCGCCTAAAACGGGTTGCCTTGCGCGACATCTGCAAAAAATATGCCTGAATCCAATGATAAATCGAAAATTGAATTCAGGCAAGTTTTTCACTACTATATATTTTTTTTATTCTGCTGTCAGTGTGTGTATCAGGTTCAGAATACGTCCCGCACACATTCTGACAACTTCTTCCGAAAGCTTTCCGTCTTCAAAAGCTTTTCGGATATTTTCTGCGTCGGCTGCATTACCAGGCATGATAATATCATTTCCTGCTGTCACGCATTTCCACGGAATACTTCCATCTTCCGGAACCGTTGTATTCCAGTCTGACATGATCACACCGTCAAATCCCCATTCTTTTCGGGCAATGGCTGTACAGAGATCAACACTGTTTGCAGCATGGACACCATTCAGTAAATTATAGGAAGACATGATTGCCACTGGTCTGCTTTCTTTAACTGCAATCTCAAAACCACGCAGGTAAATTTCCCTCAGGGCACGTTCTGATACCTGTGCATCTACGCCCATACGATTATCTTCCTGATTGTTGCAGGCAAAATGCTTAACGGTAACACCGCAGCCAGGTCTGCTCTGCACTCCTTTTGTCATGGCTGCTGCCATGGTTCCGGAAAGCAGCGGATCTTCGGAATAATACTCAAAATTTCTGCCGCACAGAGGGTTTCTCTGAATATTAAGACCAGGTGCTAGCCAGAGATCTATGTGGAATTCTTCCATTTCTTCTGCCACTGCTATTCCAACTTTTTCCACAAGGGCAGTATCCCAGGTCTGAGCCAGTGCAGTTCCAACCGGAAATGCCGTACAGAACTGATAATATCTGTCTGCGTTTTCGTGAGTCTCATCTGTTCTCAGGTATCCGTTTTCCAGAGATCCAAGGACACCGATTCCATATACTGTGTCTGTTTCTCTGTCTACTTCATAATTCTGCTGAAGTCTCAGTCCTGCCGGCCCATCGGCCATGATCAGTGGGGAAACACCATATTGCTCATAAAGAGCAGCCGTGGTCTCACCGGCAGAACCAGGAACACGGATTCCTGCCGCCCCCAGATTACTGGAGATTCCTGCAATATTCCCATAAAACAGCGGGAGCAGATCCTTTGCAGGAATCTTATTTTCCGGTTGGCAGGTGCATTCTGTTCTCTTCTCTGGTTCAGGATAATAGATATATCTTCCAATCTTCTCATTCTCTGCCTTCTCTTTCCATTTCAGAGTTCTGGCAGAAAGATTCTGGCGGTCATAAACTTCTTCAGTAATATCAGTCTGATTCTCAAGGATATTCGTTTTATCCAGGATCACACTCTCCGGCACTTCAAGCATCGCAGCCAGCGTAAGCGATGCAATGCTGTTTCCGACCCAGACAGCATAATAACCTTTTTCAGCAATCCAGGCATGCTGCTCTTCGGAAAAATATGCCAGTGTCTTTCTGTCGATCCTGATTTTCAGCAGTTCTTTTTCCCCCGGCTTCAGAAGTTTTGTTTTTGCAAAGCCAGCCAGCCGACGGTATTCCTTCCCTGATTCATCCTGTGGAAGAGACACATAGACCTGCACGACCTCTTTTCCCGAAAAAGTTTCTCCTGTATTCGTTACCTCTGCTTCAACTTCAACGCCATCCCCTGATGTTTTCATCCCATGGAAGCGTATCTGCATTTCTGTGTAAGAAAGTCCATATCCAAACGGAAACAGCGGTTTTACACCAAAAGTATCAAAATAATGATATCCTGTATAAATTCCTTCCTTGTACTCTTCTCTTTCAAGCTTGCCATTAAGATAGCTGTATTCCTCTGCACACGGATAATCCTCATACCTTCTGGCCCATGTTGCAGTCAGCTTGCCGCCTGGAGTTACCTTTCCCAGAAGGACATTGGCGAGGGCAAGTCCGCCTCTTTGTCCAAGCTGGGAAATATTCAGGACAGCACAGATATTTTCTGTTTCTTCCAGAATATCTGTCAGTTCTACTGGACCGCCGGAATTCAGGATAAGTACTGTAGGAATCTTCTGTGCATCAAGGAACCGGATATCCTCCCGCTCCCGTCTGCTCAGATAATAATCTCCCTCGACCCTGCGCCTATCCTTTCCCTCACCGGAAATCCTGCTTACCACATAGATTGCTGTCTGGGCATCGACAGTATCTTCTGCTGTGACTGCACGGCCTTCCGGCATTGCAAAGGGATTTTCCGCATAGGCATCAAAAGGATTTTCCACAAACTTTGCTTCTTCCAGTATTTTTTCTTTCCATGCCCGGCGTGCTTCTGCGTATATTGACTCATAATTGGCCAGCCATTTCTCGCTTACGATCTGAATACCGTTTTCTTTCAATCCCTGATAAATAGAAATGTTACTTCTGTTATTCACATCACCGGAACCTGTTCCGCCTTTCACTGTCTTTCCCGCACCGGCGCCGTATAAACCTATTTTCGTGGAAATATTCAGAGGGAGTATTTTTTTATCATTTTTCAGCAGTACAATACCCTCCTCTGCTGCTTTTTCCGAAAGAAGACCGTTTCGTATTTCACGGTCTGACATGCTGTGTTTCTTTGTTCCGCTGTGTTTCCATTTCTTAACTGTCATATCTTACCTGCTACCTTTTGTTATTCTTTTACGCCTCCAAGTGTCACTCCTGCGATGATAAACTTGGAAAGAAGGAGATATACGATAATGATCGGCACAATGGCAACTGTGATCATCATGTAAATCTTACCCATATCAAAATTCATATAATCTGCTCCACGAAGTGTTGCAATCAGGATTGGAACAGTCATCTTGCTTTTAGACTGGATAACCAGAGCAGGAACGAAATAATTGTTCCAGGAGCCTACAAATGTAAAAATCGCCTGTACAGCGATTGCCGGCTTCATGATTGGCAGGACAATACTGTTGAAAGTACGGAATTCTCCGGAGCCGTCAATTCTGGCTGCTTCTACCAGTGACATCGGCAGTGAGGACTGCAGATAGCTGTACATAAAATAGAATACGGCCGGTGACGCAACAGACGGAATGATCAACGGAAGCAGGGAATCATATAATCCCATCTTTGTGATCAGACGAAGGAAGCCCATTGCAGTTACCTGTGTCGGCATGACGAGGATCGCCATGATAAATGTAAACGCTACATTCCTTGCCTTGAAATCATAGGCATAAAGACCATATGCTGTCAGTGAGGAAAAATATGTACATAATACTGCACTGCATCCGGACACGATAATACTGTTAAGAATTCCCCTGAACATCGGAAAGCTTCCGTCATTTGCAACATTCATCAGGTTTTTCCAGAAATATTTTCCAGGAAGAGCAGAAAATCCCTTCTGAAGCTCTGCATGAGAATGAGACGCATTCACGATCAGTACATAAAAGAAAAAGAGACACATAAAGGAAAGAATAATAAGTACCACATGTGCCACGATACTTCTGATCCTGCTGGCTGTCTTATCTTTCATCATTTTGTTTTTCTCCTTTCTGCTCTTGCTCTCTTTTTCGCTGCTTTCTTAGATCCGTCCGGATCATTGTCGTTAGTCATACGATATACAAAGAAGCAGAGGATTCCACTGATAATAAACAGGTATACAGACAATGCTCCGGCCATACCATAATTCTTGCTCTTCAGATGGCTGTTCAGGAACATAATCAGTGTCATGGATGTTCTGTCTGGATTACCCTGTCCGTTTGTGAGGATCTGCGGTACATCAAACATCTGAAGGCCACCGATGATGGAAGTGATCAGAGTATAGGAAAGAATCGGACGAATCAGTGGAAGCGTAATATAGAAGAAACGCTGAATGCTGTTGCATCCGTCCAGATCCGATGCTTCAAAAACATCCATACTGATTCCCATTACTGCTGCCATCAGCATGATGGTCGTGTTTCCGAACCACATCAGGAAATTCATGAAACCTACCAATGATCTTGTTCCCAGAACAGAGCCCAGAAAATCAATCGGTTCCTTTATCCAGCCCAGTGAACACAAAATGGAGTTCACAGGTCCGTTTGTGGAAAACATGGTAAAAAACAGAAGTGCAAATGCTGATGCCATGATCAGGTTCGGCAGATAAATTACAACCTTAAAAAACTGCTTGCCATGAAGCTTCAGCCTGGCATCAGTAAACCAGCAAGCAAGCACCAGTGCAATAACGATCTGCGGAACAAATCCGATCACCCAAAGGATCAGTGTATTCAGTCCGTATTTCAGCATGTCAGAATGCAGAAGACTGACATAATTGGCAAGTCCTATAAAATTAGGACCAATCTGCTTGATTCCAGAACGGAAATATTCAAAAAAGCTGTATCTCACTGTATCAAACAGCGGAATCAGCGAAAAGATAAAATAGATCACAAAAAACGGAAGAATAAATATGTATCCCCATTTTCCGTAATTAACGCTCTTTTTCTTCATAATGCTCTTCCTTTCCAGCAAGCTGCAGGATCCAAAGATCCTGCAGCATCAACAATTATCCTCATGTGGTATTTATTCCGGCCACTGGATCTCTGTGATCTCCGGATAACGCTCCTGAATAGCTGTCTCAAAGTTGGCTTTTGCTTTGTCAAAGTCTACTTTACCCTGGAAGTAATCACTGAAAGCGTTCTGGATCAGCTCTACACAACCCTGGTCATATGCGGAAAGCGGTGCGATCTTGATATTCTCTGCAACCGGTGCAAAATACTCAAACGGGTTCTGTCCACCAAGGAAATCAGATGCGAAATCTGCATTTGTAGCTGCATCTTTCATACCGGATTTTGTATTTGTAAAATCAGAGTATTCTTTGGAAATCTTAAGAAGATTATCCTGATTTCCCGTCATTGCCAGGATAATATCTTTGACATGTTCCGGATTATCTGTTCCTGTTGCAGCCTGAATGTAAGAGCCACCCCAGTTGTATTCCTGCGGAGGATTTGTAACAGCCCAGTCACCTTCTGCTCCATCCCAGTTTGGTTTCAGAGTAAAGTCGATACCCCATGCCGGGAAGAGGAATGCGAATACCTTGGACTCAGAACTCATTGCCTTGTTCCAGTCATCGTTCCACTGACCTTTTACAGTTTTGTTAAGATAACCTGCATCCAGCCACTCTTTGGAATCTTTTACCCAGTCCATGATCTTTGAATCTACTTTGATCACAGAATCACCGGACTCTACCCACGGATTCTCAATGCTGTTTCCATATAAACGAAAAGTGTCTGCATAAGAAGCAAATGTATAATATCCTTTTTCTTTCAGCTGAGCTGCTGTTTCTTTAGCTGTATTCCAGTCTTTCATCTTCTCGCCAACTTCTTTCGGGTCATCAGTACCGAAAACATCTTTCGCAATGTCACGACGATATACAAGGACACCCGGGCAGCACTGCCATGTGGCGCCTCTCTGTACTCCATCCGCATCAGAAGCTGTTGTTTTCGTGAAATCATACTGATCTGCAAGATCCTTGTCCGGATCAATGCCAAGATCAGTAAGAGGCATTGCAACATCTGCATCTTTGTCTGTATATTTGAATACATAATCTGTCTCAGAAAGGAATATGTCTACCTTATCATCTGCACTTGCATCAGCCTGGTTGAGAAGTGCCTCATCCAGTTTCTGCTGATATACGCCATCCTGGTTCGGATTTACGATCCAGTGGATCTCTGTACCATCTTTCAGTTTTGTAACTGTACCATCTTTGGAAGTGGACTCTACTTCCGGATAAACAGCTTCCAGTCTCTGACGGAACTCATCATTCCAGGAATAAATATTGATCACTTTTCCCTCATCCGATCCTTTTGCAGATACACAGCTTACATTTGCTGCCATCATTCCACAAACCATTGCTGCTGCAAGGATCATAGATACCGCTCTTTTTTTCATAGTATAAATCCTCCTTTTTCTGTAGCATCCCCGATGCTTTACCTTTGATGATAAAAGTATACCATTTTTTTATCTGCGATTATATTATTAATCTTAACAAAATGTCAGATTCATGTCATAATATAAGAAACCAATACATTCCTTAAACATCAACATATAAGGAGGATATCAATATGTCCATTTCCCAAGACTGGATTACTAATGAACTGGAAGATACAGAACTGGAAGCTCTTCATCGCTCTCCCTCTGTGGAATATTCTTTTTACAATGCCGTAAGAGCCGGTGATATGGAAGCTGTAAACAAAAACTGCGAGGAAGACTCTTTTCTTCATCTGAAGGGAACCGGTATCCTCTCCAAAAATCCTCTGATCAACCTGAAGTATCATTTCGTTGTCACTACTGCCATGCTCACCCGTTACTGTATTGACGGTGGACTGGAGCCTGAACAGGCATATCGTCTCAGCGATTTTTACATTCTGAAAATGGATTCCTGCACCACTGTACGCCAGATTGCAGATCTGCATCATATTATGGCCAGAGATTTTACCGGAAAAATGATCCTCCAGAAAAAAAGCTCTATTCTTTCCAGACCGGTCATGCAATGCGTGGACTATATTTACGGTCACATTAAGGAGCGTATCACCATTCAGGATCTGTCAGAACATACCGGACTCTCTCCCAGTTATCTGTCCAGAGTATTCAAACAGAATCTTGGAGTATCCATAAGTGATTACATCCGCGAAAAAAAAATCGAAAAAGCCACTCACCTGCTCCGATACTCTGATAAAGCAGTCGTTGATATCGCCAATTATCTGAATTTCTCTTCACAGAGTCATTTTATCCAGATCTTTGAAAACTTCACCGGCCTTACCCCAAAGAAGTACCGTGACAAATATTACAAATCCATGTGGTAAACATCCTTATTATTATGGCTGATATTTTTTATCAGCATCAAAAACGACATCCCGCAGCTTTTTACAACTGTGGGATGCCGTTTTCCTATTGATACTTCTGTTTCTGTAATTTAACAATTATGTATAACCGATTTCGGTTACATCAGTTCCACTTTGATCCTGTGTGTTTCTTTTACAGAAAGCTTTTCGAGCAGTTCCCGATCTATACGTACACAGGTACTCTGTTTGTTTTTCATTTCCTTTTCATCGCACCATACTGTTTTTATTTTATATTCTGAAGGAAGTTTTTTCTCCGGATTGCAGATACAGATCTCCAGCTTTCTTCCGGCAAATTCCATAGTAAGAGATGCCTGTCCATTCTCATTATACTGCTTCGGCATCAGTGCCGGCGCGATCACCAGATCTCCAAGATCTCCTCTGACGCCAAATACCTCTGTGATCATAGTCAGCATATACCAGCTTGCAGCACCGGTAAGATATGCATACAATCCTCTTCCCTGATTATCAAAATATTCCGGAATTCCAGGATACATCCTGCTGTTCTCAAAATCCATGGCAGCGTCCAGAAGCGTTTCCAGAACTTTATATCCTTCTTTTGCATAGCCGTTTTTATACAGTGCATTGCCATACATAACAGCCATATGGGAAAATACCGCTCCGTTTTCCTTTTCTCCATAAGCAAACCCGAACATTCTTCCCAGATCAAATTTTTCTTCATGGAAATTGGTATTCAGGCGATATCCTCCTGCCTGACGGTCAAAAAGATATTTATCCGCACTTTTACAGATAGACTCAATCTGATCTTTCTGTGCGGTTTTACTCATGATCGCAAATACCTGACTGGTAAGCATCATACGTACCTGGCTGTTTTCTGCCCTTTCCACAGGACGTTTATGATCATCATAATATCCGTTGAACCAGCCGTTTTCTCCGTCTTTTACCCATTCTCTTCTGCGGATGTTTTCCATCATCCAATCTGCCTTTTCATCCAGATTCCGGCTAAGCTGGTCCAGACGGATCACAATAGTATTTCCGCTGATATCATGTGCACATTTTTCTGTGTACTGTCTCAGAAGCTGCTGCTTTTTCTCCGGGCTTTCATAAAGCTCACGGTCTCCGGTAAACAGGATTTCCATTTCTTCCGCAACTTCAATCCTGTCAAACATTTCCTTTTCCTGAAGTTTTCTCAGATATTCTGCGATGTTCTTCATATTTCCAGCATATGCACAGGTAAATGCCACACTCTCACCATTTTCCCATGCCATATCCATGGCATCGTTCCAGTCTGCCCCGTGAAGTTTCATCTCGTTGTGCTCTCCTACATCATAAAAAGCACAGAGATTTTCCAGCAAAATGTGTTCCAGAACCGTTCCGTAATAAACCTCACCGGATTCTGTTTTCTGATTTTCTCCATAGGCACTGCTCCATTTTTCATCATGCGCAGTTCCTCTTTTTGTCTGAAGATCCTTGAAATATGGAATCTTCTCAAAAAGGACATTCATATCCCCGGTCTGATCCATATAAAGCTGCGTTGTCACAAATGGCCAGAAAGCATGATCCATCCACACGCGGGCAATGTTGTTGCGGTCTGCGATAAATTCACCCTGTCTGTTTCCGATGATCGTGGCATTGGTTCCATCGATGCGTACTCCACCGTAATTATCGACGATCATCTGACGTACAACAGAAGGATCCATGATCAGAAGTGCCAGACAGTCCTGCCAGAGATCACGCCAGCCTCTTCCACCTTTTCCATAATCATGATACGGGAGGAATGAACAACCGTAAATTCTTCTTAATATCGGCTGGAAACAGATCCATTTCAGATAATTATCTCTGTCCTCATCACCTGTCTCAAAAGAAACATTCACTTTTTCTGTCCAGTGTTTTTTTACATGTTCAAATTCTCTTGCAACCTGTTTTTCAGTTCTGTAAAACCGTGCAGTCTCCTCCGGCAGCTGATTTTTTTCAGATATTCCCGCTGTCACAACATATACAGCTGTTTCATGTGGTCTCAGAACCCTGGATGCAAAACGAATACCACCGACAGCTTCCTTTCCTTCAATTTCTGTTCCTGCCGGAACACCTTTTTTCTCTTCTCTGACCACCTCCGGAATCAGGAAAGAACCGCCTTCTCCGATAAACATTTCCACATCAGGATAAAAGCTTTCCGGTTCCGTTCCCTCGCCTTCAGATCCATATACAAAATATGCAGTATTATTCTTCTGATGACCTCTTTCATCAAAAGAAAGCACCGGTTTTACTTCAACACCGTACTCCGTTGTTCTTATCCTGTGCAAAAGGGAAGTCACATGCCTGTGATCTCTGAGATTGTCTGCACTTCTTCCATATACAGGTATTACAGCAACCGGTGTGATCTCCTGTTCTTCCTCTTCAATATTGGTAATCTTTACAAGATGGACCTCCGCATCACCTTTCACTGTCACAAAAGACAAAATCTCTGACTGAAGTCCGTATTTCTCAGAAGTTCTGTGCAGCTTCTGCCACATAAATCCGGCTTCCAGGCTGCTTTTATCCTGTTTATCAGTATATTTCTGAAATTCCTGTTCTGCCGAAACTCCGCATGCTGACCAGTAACCTTTTCCTTTTATCTTGCACCAGAAATTTCTGGTGTTTCGATTATTATGAAGATTCTCAATGCTTACCGGTTCCAGCAGAAAATGATTCTGATCCAGTTTGCTGTCTCCTCCCAGAGAAGGGGTGATCGCGGATTTCAATCCGTTTTCTCCGGCCAGAGGTATATATAAACCGCTGTAATTCTCCGGATTTTCTATGGAAAAACTTCCATTTTTATCCTGAAATTTTATATATTTCATTCTGTGATCTCCTTCCTGCCAAAATAAAACGGTATTTATATTCCATTTTACTTTGTATTCATAAATGTGATCTCCTCGCAATTTATATCCATTATGTCATGACATATAGAATTCAATTTCTGTCTCACCGGTAAGTTTCTCCTGCGGAATATAATTACCCGGAAGTTCTTCTCCATTTACATAGAGTTTTTTACATCCAGCTTCCACATGTCCCGGATTCTTCACAGTGATATGGAGATGACATCCACGGAAATCCTTGCTTATCTCAAACTTCTCCCATTCTTTTGGAATCGATGGTGCTATACGTAAGCCATAGAAATCCGGACGCATGCCAAGAATTCCTTCTACACATCCTACCATCACAGTAGATGCTGTCCCTGTCAACCAGTGCACATGAGATCGTCCGAAATTCGGGCTTGCTTTTCCTTCTGTAAACTGTCCATAGCAGTATGGCTCCAGCTGTCTGATCTCAGCCCTGTCATTCTGCGCTGCCGGAGCATTCTCCAGGAAATAATTAAATGCACGCTCACCATGTCCGCAAAGTGCTTCTGCCAGAATGAGCCATCCCTGTGACTGTGAAAAGATTCCCGCATTTTCCTTTGTTCCTGCATTGTAGATAACCGCAAGTGCTCCGTCGAAAGCATTTGCATGATATGGAGGATCCATAAGGATTGCACCGTATTCTGTATTCAATCTTTCATAAACCATTTGAAGAGCCATATCTGCCTGCCGCTCTGTTGCAAGGCCGCTGATCACAGCCCAGCTCTGTGGATTCAGCCACATATTTGCCTCCGGGTCAGTTCTCTTTCCGATAACCTCTCCCCGCTCCGTAAACCCACGGATAAAACGATCTTCGTTCCAACAGAGTTCCTGGATCAATTTTCCAAGCTGCTCTTGTTTTTCTTCCAGGTATTTTATATATTTTTCATCTTTTTTGTACTTTGCAAACTCTTTCAGAATAGTCATTGCATAATAGAACTGTAATGCAACGAAAGTAGATTCCCCATCCTTTCCAAGTCTCAGACAATCATTCCAGTCTGCATAAAGGCCGGCCGGCATTCCATGTCTGCCAAGATGGTTCATGGAGAAGTCAATAGCTCTTTTCAGATGCTCGTATACAGTTCCTTCATCCTTGTTTGCAAACGGGATCACTTCATCGATGAATGCAAAATTTCCTGTCTCTGAAATATATTTGTATACAGTAGGGAACAGCCAGAGTGCATCATCTGCGCGGTATGCCGGATGACCGGTTTCCTGTACATAGGACGCATCATCCGGTGTATCCTCATGTCCCGGATTATGTGTGAATTTCACAAGTGGAAGACCGCCGCCGTTATCTACCTGTGCTGACAACATGAAACGGATCTTATCCAGTGCCATTTCGGGTGCAAGATGGATCACACCCTGGATATCCTGTACAGTATCACGGTATCCATATCCGTTACGAAGTCCGCAATAAGTAAAAGATGCTGCACGTGACCAGATAAATGTCATAAAACAGTTATATGCGTTCCATGTATTGATCATGGTATCGAATTCCGGACTTGGTGTTCTGATCTGAAAATGTGCAAGCTGTCCGTGCCAGTAACTGATCAGTTCTTCAAGCTCCACCGCGCATGTTTTTTCACAGTCTGCATAATGTGCTATAATCTCCGCTGCTTCATTATCCTCCTTCATTCCTGCCAGAAAAGCCATTTCCCGACTTTCTCCCGGTTCCAGAGTAATTACAGTTGAAAGAGCTCCACAGCTGTTTTCATTATAATTTCCCTCATTACATAATACACCGGCTTCAACCCCTGCCGGATTGTTGTATCCGTGATATCTTCCAAGGAATTTTTCCCTGTCACCACACCAGGAAGAAACCTTCTCTCCAGCCAGGCCGAAGAATCGGTTGAACACGTTCTTGTTATCAACCTCTTCCCCATCCTTAAGGCCGTCCAGATTCGCATGGATCATCTGACGTACACGATCTCCACAGAATACTGTTCTTGTAATATACTGGGAATACTGCAGATTCACCTGATCCTGTTCATAATTGCTGTTATTTGTAAACTCTGCATATCCAGTCACACTGATCTCACGTTTTCTGTCTGAGCAGTTGGTAACTTTCAGATTCCATACCTCGTAGGACTGCCCAAGCGGTACATAGTATCTCACCTCTGAATGTATCTCGCTGTAATCTGCCATCATTTTAGTATAGGCTGTGCCATGATGACATTCACTTTTATACTCACTGAGATCTTTGCCAACCGGCTGCCAGGATGCTGACCAATAATCTTTTGTGTCATTATCCCTGAGATAAATATATCTTCCCGGCTGATCAAACTGATTAAAAATATATCTCAGGATTCTGCCGTTCGCCCCGGATTTTGCAAAGCTGTATCCCCCTGCATTATTGGAAACGATTGCTCCGTATTCCGGCGATCCCAAATAATTCACCCACGGAGCAGGTGTGTCCGGCCTGGTAATCACATATTCCTTTTTTTCTTCATCAAAATACCCATATCTCATGCCATACAATCTCCTGTTCTGTATATTTTCCGTAACATTGTCTGTTGTTACCTATTTTCTACACTATAACTGATATGCAGATAGCAATATACAAAATAAAAGATTAAAATATCAGATTCATGACATAAGATATGGATATAATTCTTTACAATTCTTCCTCCGTGATCACCAGCTTCATGGCCCAGGCCGGGATATCCACATCCTCAGGCTCCTGCTCCATAAATACAAATGCTGTCCGGTATGGCGGTATCTTTGCCGGAAAAATCCCGTATCCGTCTGTAAAATACACCAGGCCCTTAAGATTTTCAAACTCACGTTTTTCCATCAGCTCTTCCACATAAGCAAAAGCCGGACGGAAATCTGTACCTCCATCACCGTAAAGTTCCAGGCTGTTCATATACTCCTGCAATTCCTCTGCACCGGTGATCTTTACATCCGAATGCACCTTCTCATCACACTGGATCATGTGTATATTTACCTTCTGGAAAAAATTCCCGCTGTCGCTTAAGATCCCATAGGTTTCCTCCAGAAATCTCTGTACCAGTTCTCCTGAACAGGACATGGAGGTATCGATCACAATGACAAATTCCGAAACTTTTTTCACTTCTCTGGTTTCCAGGGGTTCGATCAGCGGCATATTCCCGTAAAGGGAAAGCCCGTAGGTATAAAAATTATAATCAAAGCTGTCCGGATCTACAGTCAGTTCTTCCCGAAATACTGCAAACTTCCGCAGAAATTCCCGATAATCATATCGTTCCCGGTTCTCTATTTTCAGCTGATCCAGAAAATCTCCGTCCTGCTCTCCTGACTCCCTGGAAAAAGTCCCTAGGTCTGTTTCGATCCCATCGCTGATATCTCCCCATTTTTTACTCATCAGGGGATTGGGTTTCCGGTCGGGCTGCTGGTTTGCCCAGTATTTATGGTCGTCCACGTAGAACTCTTTTTCAAGCTGTGCCAGTTCTTTTTCCTTCAGAAATTCTTCTTTCAGAATCTTGTAGATTCTCTCTGCATTCAGCGTCTTCTTTTCCTTTTCCAGAAGACGGTAGGTTTCCCTCCGGAGAAGACTTCTGGAATATCGGACTGAGCGGTGGTAGATCCCGTCGATCATATGCTCCACTGCAATATCGCAGCTTAAATTCCACAAACGCTTCTCTATTCCCGGCTTCCCAAAGTGCCGGAAAATGCAGTGAAATACCATATGGAGATATCCTCGATTCACAAGAATCCTGTTTTCTTTATAAAGCCCGCCAAGCTGTGCCGGATGGAAGTATATCACAGCCCCGTCTGTTCCAAACGGACTGACCGAACCATCCATCTGATAAATAAAGCTGCTCAGCGCCACATCCAGAAAACGCATGCCAAGATACAGCTCGTCTCTTGCCGCCCGGAGGATGCTGCTGCCGATATCCTGGAGACGCTGGGCTGCTTCCTGGGAATTGGATCCCTGACCGGGCAGGAAGTTATTTTTATTGTTTTCAGTTGTTTCTATATCACTCATAACTGAAATTTCTTCCTCCGTCTCGCTGGCCGCCCATCATTTTCTGTCTCCCCGGCAACCTTCTGCTCTTCCTTCAGCATCCGGCTGCGTTCATTCATCAGAAATGCGGAAATCTCCATATCCTTCTTCCCGGACGCCACATCAATACTATGTTCCAGGCCCTCTCTGTTCCAGAATTTTTTCCGTGAAAGCAGCTCCAGACCATTTAAGCTTCCGCTTTCCACCAGATATTCCCCGATATCCTTAAGATTTTCCCGGATATAATCCTCATACTGCTTCTTCGCCTTTTTACTCAGCTGCCACGGATGACAAAGTCGTCCGAAGCTCATATCCACCAGAACCTCCAGCTTATCCATAACCACTGCCATATCAAACAGGCTGTCATACTCTGCGAAATTCAGTTCTTTATTATAGAAGCATTGCCGGTAATTGGTCCCGGAGCCATGATACTCTGTAAACAAAATTCTCGCAGGCGTGTTCTCCACCGCCTCATCGTAATGCTCCGGAAAAACCATATGCGCACGTTTTCCACCTGCCTCACCATTTTCATACAGAAAATCCACATCGATCTTCTGCCACAGCTCACCGAGGATCTCCTTTGCACAGGACTTGAACCCTTTTTTCTGATGGATCACAAGCTCCTTCAGCCCGCTACAGCCCGTAAATGCCCCGGTTCCCACCTGCATCAGGGTATCCGAAAATTCCAGCCGTTCCAGTTTTTTGCATCCATAAAAAATATATCTTCCGATTTCCTTCAGTGTATCGGGAAAAACGATCTCCTGCACTTCCTCTCCGGCAAGAAGCCTCTCTTCTCCGAATGAAATTACATCTTCGCTCTCCCAGGTTTCTGCATCTTCTTCTCCATCCTTATGTGCAGAAAACGCATACGGCGCCGCACTGACTACCGGAAGACCATTGATCTCTTCCGGCAGCACGATCCGGTCATCGGTACCATAACACCGAACGATCTCTATTGCATTATTTTTAATTCTGTAATGTATTTTCATCGTACACTTTCTTCCCTATGTCACAATAATAAAAATTTCTGTTTCCTATTGTAGACTTATTCCAAACAAAAAACAACCCATCGGACCACTGATGGCAAGTCAGTATCCTGCGGGTTGTTCGTTTCTTTTATCATAAGGTTGGAGGAATTGCTATATTTTTATCGGTCTATACTTTGAGTTTTTTCTCTTCAGGATTTAAAGTTTCCTGTAAACTTCCATACCATATCCGGCTGTTCCGGAAGATAGGTAACGTTAGGTCTCCAGGTCGCGATCACGGTATCTTTAGAATTGACCCAGAAGGAATACTCTTCCCTGTAGGAAGTGTTGAGCAGTCCCACAGACAGATATAACGTTTCCTGATCCATTCCATAAGCAATGCTGTGATATCTCTTTGTAAAATCATCCGGATAAAGATCGTTCTGTTTCCAGCTCTTAAATCCTGCATAAGCAATCTTTTTCTCACCCTGGACTATCATTTCCAGACGCAGTTTACATCCTTCCGGAATGATCTTTGCACTTTCAATGTTTCTCGGATTTTCTGTAAAAATAATCTCCCGGTTAAATAATCCACTGAGTTCTTTTTCCGCAGTTTTCAGTCTGCCTTCCGGCTGTGGCAGAGAAAGGCTTTTTATTTTTGCTTCCAGATATTTCTCTCCTTCTTCCCGTTTTTCTTCCGGGCAAGGTATGGAAACTGCTTCCTTCATATATTTAAGGCAGATATCTGCCGCAAGATATTCTCTCGCACCTGCGGTAATGCCAATGGCAACCGGAAGTTCCCGGAAGCACACCAAATACTGTCCAAATGCTCCTTCTGCCGCAAAGATCTCTTTTCCTGCTTTGATGTGATATGCATAATGAGTCAGTGCTTTTTTCTCATCTCCGGGAATTACGACTCTTGACTGTCCCATCTCTTCGATCCACCACTGTGGCACCAGCTGCTCACCCTTCCAGTTTCCTTTCTGGAGAAGGAGCTGTGCCAGTGTGGAAATCTGATCTGCGGTCAGATACATGCCCCAGCCGCCGGTATTATGTCCCTCAGGACTTGTAAGCCAGTTGATCTTTCCAAAACCAAGTTTGTCAAAAACACGTTTCTGCATAATGGACAGACAGTTTTCACCCATAACTTTGGTCACGATCCTGGAAAGTGTATAGCTGCATCCGGAATCATAATGAAAAACTTTTCCGATATCTTCTTTCAGCTTAGGCTGTCCAAGCCAGTTCTTCTCCCAGTCTTTTTCCAGTCTGGAAAACCATACATTATTACAGCATTCCGGGGAACCGGCCTGCATGGTAAGAAGATCATATACGGTAATATTTTCCAGGGCTTCATCATATTCATCCGGAAGATCTTCTCTCACATAATCCAGAAATTTATCCTCCAGATGAAGTTTTCCCTCATCCACCGCAAATCCAACACAGATACTTGTTCCGATCTTTGATAAAGAATGCAGCATCTGCGGCTCTTCCATTGAGAAAGGTGCCCAGGCTCCTTCAACAACCTTTTCTCCTTTATACCGTACAGAAATACTGTGTAATTCTACGGTGTTCTCAAGTTCCTCAAGCATTTTTGCCAGCTTGAACGGATTTAATTCATTCATTTTTTTCCTCCTCTGCAGGCTGCCATATAGATGTCTCGATACGGATTCCACCTTTTCTGGTGAGATATACACCAATCAAGATCAATGCAACCATAACTATAACAGCAGATACTGCATATACAAGTTTAATACTGAAAATTCCTTTTATAAAAATAATCGTGTAAATGATGATACTGATGGTACAGAATACGTAAAGTCCTGCACTGGAAAGGTGAAATTTGTTCTTCTTCCAGGTATCCGGATATTTCTTCGGAAGACGTGAAATTGCATACACAACTGTAACATTCATAAAAAATGTGATCACCTGGAAAATATTTGTGATCGTCACGATACTCATATCAAAAATGATCGGAAGCAACACTACGATCAGTGTGTAGGTATAGATCAGGTACGGCGCTCCGAAACGGTTTTCCTTCAGAATTCCTTTCGGCAGCCATCCATCCTTGGCAGCCTGAGCGATCGGATATCGTACATCATTAAATACACCATTCAAAGTAGTGATGATTGCCATGATCGGTCCGCCGATCATAAAAAGTTTATACACAATACCAGGAAGGATCTCCTGTGCTGCCGGAAGGATTGTTTCCACACCTGCAACCTCATCGTGAGGAAGCACCCCACCTGTAACCATCGCAAGGCCCACATAAATAAAAAGCAGACATGGCACGCAGGACATTGCCGCAAACGGAACATCTTTCGTTGCTCTTTTCGCGTCTTTACCATACCACAGAACATTGTAGTAACCATTTGCGGAATTGATAAGAAGAAGTGCCGCCAGCATAAAGCCTTTAAAGCCGCCGGTAAACATCTTATCTCCTGAAAAATTAAAGATCGGCTGTCTGATCTGTGTAAGTCCGAAAACAACATACAGAACCATTGTGATCAGAAGAACCGTTGATAATATCTTGCTTACCTTTGCAAAAATATCCATTCCCAGAAGATTCAGAACAAACAGGATAACAACACCTGCGATTGCCAGTGCTTTCACTGTAATTCCCGGGAGGAGATTATTCAAATACAATCCCAGTGCCAACGCAAAAGAACTGTTGAGGATCGGCGTTACCAGTTTCGTATAAGCTACCAGACCTCCGGTGCTGACTCCGGAAAGGTTCGTTACGATGGAATACGGGCCTCCTGCCACGCGCATGGTCCCACCAAGAATAATATACGGAAAAACCATAAAGAATCCCATGACAATCGCTGTCAGATAAGCAAGCCATACAGAATAACCGGTATAAGCCATTGCCGGTCCGATCAGAGTTACCATTCCGGAGCCGATTACCATTCCTACTGCGATCGCAAAAAGATCACTACGCTCAAGTATACCCGGTTTCGGTTCCGGCTTGTTCACAATTATGTTCTTGTCGTTCATTTCATTGCGCCTTTCTTTACTTTTTTACTTTTTATTTTTTATTTTTTATATTGTATACATAAAGAATAGTGAAAAACGCCGTAACTGTCAATAACAATTAACAATTTCGGCGTTTTGTAAAAATTATCTGTTCTGTTTTTGTATACTTTTTACAGAAAAATGGTGATTTCTACAGCCTAATTATACCGTTGCACAAAGTTCTCACAACTGCTTTTTATATGTTTCTGCATACGCAGATAACATTCCATAGAATCACCTTTTCGAATACTTTCTACAATTTCCTCATGCTCTTTCAGAGATTTTCTTACGTACTCTTCTTCATTTACCAGTACGCCTCTGGACAGTCCGTTCCACAGTTCTGACAACATATTTTTAAGTTTATCATTTCCTGCTGCTGTCCATAATTCCATGTGCAAAGTCTGATTGAGACTTGAATAACTTTCAAAATCACCTTTTTCTATCTCTTCTCTGGAAACCTTGAGGATCTGATCAATCCTCTGAAGATCGATCTTATTTTCACAACACAAAACACAGGCTTCACTTTCCAGTGCCGCCCGCACCTGAAAATGTTCGCGGATCGTTTTTTCATTCACTCCAAGAACTACTGCACGTTTATTTCGCTCCAGTTCCAGAAGTCCATCTCTTGCCAGAATCTGAAAGGCTTCTCTTGTAGGTGTAATGGACACTCCAAGTTCCTGCGCAGTACTTTCCAGTGTCAGAATTTCCCCCGCCGGAATTTTTTTTGAAAGAATTGCCTCTCTGAGATTCGCCGCAATCTTTTCTCTTATGGGTAAAGTCTTTATTGGTTTAAGTCCCAGCATGTATATACTCCTGTTCTTATAGATCTTTTTTATTTAGATGAATATTAACAGTATTCTATTCTAGCGTATTTTTACTGTATTGTAAATTCCCATTAAGACAGGTACCCACATTCTTGCAGGAGACTTAACTGACTTACACATTTTATAAATACTGGCTGAACTCCACCTTCTCCTTATTCGGGCCTTCAATAGTAAAAAATTTCACGCCATTCTCCCAGAACGGCAGAAAATGCACCTCGTCATTGGTGGTATTCAGTCCTGCTGCTGTCACCAGCTCGTGGACTTTCTCCACATCCTTCACATCAATGGCAACATGGTCAATGGCGCCGGATTCCATTTTTGCTGCTTTGTTCTCGTAAGTCTCGATCACAAGATTTCCAAGCTTCAGGAAAGCAACCTTCTCATTGGCAGCCTCGTTCACCGTCTGGAAAGCGATCTTAAATCCCAGTGCCTCATAAAATTTAATGGTTGTCTCAATATCATTGGTTGGCACGCCTACGTGCTGAACTCCGTTCATCTGATCTTTTAAATTCATTTCAAAACCCCATCCTTTCATAAATCTGACATACTCATAAACACAATCGCTTCGCAATTTAGATTCAACTCTGCTACAGTTTTATGAATACGATCACTCTGCAATTCTGCGTTCCACCTGTGCAAGCTCCGGCATTGCCGGGATCGCACCTTTTTTCTCCACGCAGAGACTGGCCACTGCATTGCCGAAACGGGCAAATTCCTTCAGATCCTCCTGGGTCAGCTCGTCCAGATGTTTCTCTGCTGTGCTGACTTTGTACAGGAAACCGCCCCAGAAAGAATCTCCGGCTCCGTTCGTGTCTGCGATCTGTTTCACTGCAAATCCCGGTACCATACAGCCGCCATCCTTGCCGTAAAGATATGCTCCTTCGCCGCCAAGTGTAACTGCCACAACTTTCACGCCCTGGCTGTACAGTGCTTCTGCTGCTTCCCGGACATCCTTATGATCTGTCAGAAGTTCTGTCTCTTCATCCGAAATCTTCATAAGATCCACATAGGAAACCAGGCTTCTCATATGCTTCTTCGCTGTCTTTTCATCCAGCCACAGAGATGCACGGTAATTGGGATCGTAAGAAATCACGCTGCCCTTGTTTTTTGCTCTTTTTACCGCATAAAACGTGGTATCTCTTGCAGGCTGATCCGTCAGGGACAGGGATCCAACATGAAAAATATGGGTATGATCCAGCACATCCACATCCACTTCTTCCTTCTGGATCTTCGTATCCGCTCCCGGTTTTCTTGCAAAAGAGAAAGTCCTCTCTCCAGTCTCGCTGACTTCCACAAAAGCCAGTGTAGTAAAATAATTTTCGTCTAGGAGCATACCCTTGGTATCCACGCTTTCTTTCTCAAGAACAGATTTCAGGAACTTTCCGTGCATATCTTTTCCTGCTTTACCGATAAATGCAGTATGAGCTCCCAGTCTGCTTGCTGCAACTGCAACATTGGCTGGTGCACCGCCCGGATTTCTGGCATACAGCATCTGTCCATCCTCATTGATATCCTGAGATGTAAAATCGATCAGGATCTCACCAAAGGTTGTGATATCATAGATGGATCTTTTCACAGCATCTCCTGTGTCCACAATAAGGTTCTGATCAAGCAGCTGAAAAAGGATCTTCTCGCATTCTTTCTCATTATCTGTATGTATATGAAGCTCTCCCTCGTCAAACTCAGGCATACTTAAGACACCAAGCATAGACTTCGCATTTACAACATAACGGCCATAACATAATTCTACATCATAGGGGATGGATTCTGCAATACTTACCAGCTTTCTTGCATTCTGCATTGTGCCTAAAATTACTTTTACTATCATTTTTGTCTACTCTCCTATGCAAACAGGCTGATCACAACAGCACAGACCAGACCTGTTACTCCTACGATGGTTTCCATCATTGTCCAGGATTTCAGGGTTGTTTTCTCATCAATCTCAAGAAGGGAACCTACCAGCCAGAATCCGGAGTCATTTACATGGCTGAATGCTGTTGCACCGCCGTTGATGGCACAGACCATTGCTGCCAAATAAACCGGTGTCAGGTCTGCAACTCCGGGCATAGCAGCCATAATTCCTGCTGCCATTGTCATAGCCACAACTGCCGCACCAACCGATGCACGGATCAGAGCTGCAATAAGGAATGCAACCAGTACAAGCGGAAGTCCGCTTTTTTCCAGGGCTGGTCCTATAATATTTCCCATACCGCAGTCCTGCAGCACCCAGCGGATGATACCTCCACCAGTGATGACCAGAAGGATCTGTCCGGTAGGCTTCAGAGAACGATCCAGGATCTTCTTTAACTGCTCTCCATTGTAGCCTTGTTTCTTTCCGAGAAAATACATGGCAAGCAATACTGCTATGATCAGTGCCACAAAAGGCGTTCCCAGAAACTGCAGAACCGGACGGACCACATCAAGTCCCGGAATATATTCAGAAACTGTATTGCACAGGATCAGTACCAGCGGAACAAGAATGATACATAATACTGTAGAAAACTTCGGAAGATTGGCTTCTTCTTCCTCACGTACCTCCTGGATATTGGAGGGCAGCCCTGTATTGATCTTTTTGCCGATAAATTTGGACCATAAAATTCCTGCAAAGATCAATGATAAAATGCCCACAGGCACACCTACCGCGATCATCACTCCGAGATCCACATTCAGCATATTTGCCACCAGAACAGATCCTGCTGATGGCGGTATAAATGCAAATCCGGTGGCAAGTCCGGCGAGAAGAGGAATCACATAATATAAAGTAGATTTCTTTGTTTTCTTCGCAAGTCCGAATGCCAGAGGGATCAGGATCACAACGCCAGCCTCAAAGAATACCGTAGTTCCTACCACAAGTCCTGTGATCCCAAGAGCGATTCCCGCTTTTTTCTCACCAAATTTGTTTATCAGTGTCTGAGCAACGCACTGTGCGCCGCCGGACACTTCCAATATCCCACCGAACAGAGAGCCCAGTCCGATCAGGAGTATGATTCCCTGTAAGGTTTCTCCTGCGCCGTTTTCCACAGTGCTTACCAGCGTTGGAACCGGCATTCCGGCGCCAAGCCCGATAACCAGTGCAGCGATCAGCAGGGATAAAACCGGGTGGATCTTAAATTTTATGATAAGTAACAATAATAATAAAATTCCTGCTGCTGCCGCGATCAACAGTCTTAACGGATCTGCCGCAAATACCGGTTCTGTCATCTTTCCATTTACCTCATTTCTCTTTATTCACTGCTTACGGATTGCTGTCTGACTTTTGAACCCTGATGTTTCATTTTACATATTTATGAATAGTTGCCTTTACAGCTCCGGGGCCGACGATCATCTCACGGAACATGTCCTCGATCTTCTCTCCGACACCATCTTTATAGAGGTCTGTGAAGAACAGTCTCTCATTGGAAAGGATCGGCTTCAGCTGATTCTTAAAGGTCTCCGGTTTTCCGATCACGATATCTCCAAGCTGCTCCTGAAGTTCCTCATTCATCGGGTCCGGTGCAAGCTCAAATTTGTTTCCTTCATCATCTACAGCCAGCATGTATCTCAGCCATCCTGCGATTCCAAGCGGGATTGCTGTCAGTCTGGAAGCATCTCCAAATTTCTTCACATATGCTTTTACAGTCTCACCAAAACGGATACCTACCATCTGGGACACATCTACAGCCAGACGAAGGTTGGTATCTCCAAGATACTCATTCGGGAAACGGTCATTAAAGAGTTCATCCACAAATGCCTGCGGGGAAAGGATTCCAGGATCTGCAACTACCGGAAGTCCCTCGTCATAAGCAACCATACGGGCCATTTTCATCATATCTTCGTTGGTGTTCAGCATATGTGCAAACAGATCATAGCCAAGTACCACACCAAGAGGGCCGGTTGCGGAATGTACAGGATTCAGGCATACGGTTACTTTCATTCTCTCGGAAAGATTGACGGTATTTCTGTCCGCCATGTATACGCCGAAGCCTTTTTCCAGAGCAGGGCGTCCGTTAGGGAAGCTGTCCTCGATAACAAGATACTGTGGCTTCTCAGCATTAACAAATGGTGCTATGTATGTCTTCTTTCCTGTGATCACCGGCTGCATGTCTTCAACGCCAAGCTTCTCAAGGTCTGCTGCGATCTGCTCGCTTGGACGAGGTGTGATCTTGTCGATCATGGTCCACGGGAATGCAACCACCTTCTCGTCCGTTACATAATCTACGAAGCCATCATCTACGAAGCCCGCTTTATGCCATTCCTCTGTCATAGTCAGCACGGACTCACGAAGCTTGGCGCCGTTCTGTGAGCAGTTGTCCATGGATACCAGGGCGATCGGATATTTCCCTGCTTTATATCTCTCATTCAGCATAGCCACAAGAACTGCCATTGCTCCCGTTGCCTTATCCGGTCCGTTCTTAATATCTGCTTCCACAAACGGGAACCATGTTCCGTCTGCTTTCTGGAGTGCATAACCCTTTTCTGTGATAGTGAAGGAAACCAGCTGCAGGGATTTAGCCGCAAAAATTTCTTTCAGGCGGTCCCATTGTCCAGCATCAGATGACTGTGCTTTCACTGCTTCTGCAAGCGCCCCAAGAACTTTGTATTCACGGGTTCCATCACCGTGGAGAATGACATTTAAGCCAAGGTTGTCATATGGCGCGTAAATCTTATCTACTACATCATAATCAAAGGTCTCTACACATGTGATGCCTCTGTCAAGAACTCCCCCTTCCAGAAGACCATCTGCAATACCTCCGATAAATACACGGAAGATATTTCCGATTCCGAAATGTACCCAGCCTGGCTCCTTCTTCGCTTTCTCAGTAACTGCCTCTACATCGTATCCTGGAAGATTGATGCCTGCTTTCTCCCATGCTTCACGCTCTTTGATTCCTTCTCTTGTTAATTTCATGATAGAACCTCCTTTTTTTCGTTCATTTCGTTATTTATGTCTTTTACTTATGTTTATGTCTTAACTGTAAGTAGAGTATAAAACTTTCCTTTTTAAAAATCTATTGGCAAAGCGTCTAATTTTACTCTTATTTTTTTGTTTACTTTTACCCGTTCTCCCCTACATTGCATTTCCCGCAAATTTATACTAAAATACATTTAACAAATGTAGCAAGAATTCTCTCACCTCTTCAGGTGGTGAGATGAATTGCACATCGGAGCATGTCTGCTCAAAAAAATCTCTATAGTATAAAAGAAACACTTGTTCTCCCTTCCCTGATGTAGTATACTGAAAAGAACAATTAGTTCATAAATACATATCCGTC
>NZ_JANFYP010000040.1:0-17140 GCF_024460535.1 Blautia sp. MSK.18.38
GGCGATTCATTCCTATTGCAGACATCAGGTAGCATAAAAGAAGTTCAAAATAGAATGAATTGATTATCTGCCGCACGACGGCAAAAGAAAAAGCAGACAATTTGGAACGACGGCTTTGATTTTCAGAGCCAGCGTTTCTTTGTGGCAACACAAACCTATGATGAATTTTCCGGAAATATTGTAGTTAATAGCATTGTTTATGCATTGAAAATATCTGAAAAATTGATGATAGTAGAAATATAATATTAAAATAAAAAATAATATAAAAATTGTTTTACTATAGAGGAATATATAGTATAATACACCCATAAGAAGTGATAAAAAAATAGCAAGTTAACCTAGCCAAACATAATAAGTTTTACTTTTGTGTTTGGCTTTTTTTATTTGATAGCCAGAGCGGGAAGTGAGGTGTCTGCAATGATAATCTGTGTTATCTTTGATTTGGGAATGGCAGTGATTATGTTTTTATTCGGAATCTGCTTTGTAAAATCAAATGGAAAGGCCGCTGCATTTTTGTCTGGCTATAATATGAAATCTAAGGAAGAACGAAAACAGTATGATGAAAAAGAAATGTGCAGAGTATATGGAAATCGGATGATGTGGATGGCACTGCCATTTGTAGCCGGGGCAGCCATAGATTTATTATACAGTGGAATCGGGTGTTTGGCAGCGTGTGTAATATGGACCGTTCAATTTGTTTTATTGATGAAAGAACGTATGAAACGAGAAAAAATAGAAAAGAACATTTAGGCAAGGGATATGAAAAAAGAATATAGAATATTTATTTCTATTTTGGCTTTGATATTCAGCATAGTGGCGACTTGCATAGGCTTTGGACTGATTGGGAGTTCTTCTCTGAAATTTGGAATGAAATATGTGTGTGATTTCGTTTTTCTGATGCAAACAGTAGCTACATGCAGGGTTGTTATAGAATTGCTCAAAAATAAGCTTATTAGAGGGATTTGAGTAAGTACCAGTATCTGACATATGAGAGGAGGACACTGTTATGAATGGTATAAGCAGCAGGAAATTAACATGGGGAATTTGCATCGCTGGCATTGCGATTGCAATAATAAGCTTCTTTTTCTTACCGGAGATTATTCCCGTTCACTTTGCTGGAGATGGAGCAGCAGATGACTTTGGCAATAAGATAGAAATTTTTTTAATGCCGATACTCCTTCTGGCTGTTACAATCTTGAGTGGTAAAAAAAAGTATAAAGTATGTTCTGATGCATTCGAAGACCTGGCTAACGGATGGTCAATATAACCTGATGATTGATTGTGTTTTAGGAATTATTTTGATTGCAGAAATTTTTATGATTTATGTTTCGTTTATCTAAATGACTACTTGAGTATAGCGAAAACAAGGACTAAAAATGGAAAGCGCAAAATGTCGTAAAAAACAGTAGAACCTGTGTAAAAAGATGAAAGAGGAGCATTGTTACTGTAAATATCAGCCTTTGCGGTCAGAAGACTTGCTTATAAATAAAGAAGCAGATATATGGCAGTTTCTGGTTCATTGGGCAGGCTGTTTTATATCAAAGTGTGAAGAGGAGCTGGTTCATGATGAAAAAAGTAATGCCAATTATTTTATTTACGGTATCAGCAATATTGCTTTCCGCATGTGGCAGAAAAGAAGAACTGTACGAGACTCCTGACCTGTCACAGTACAAGACAGATTATATAGGAGATTCTTCGAATGTTATAAATATTGTAAGTGGGCAAGAGTATCCGGAAGGATATTCTTATGATAGCATACAGATACAGTCTGAAACGAAGCCTTATGGATTAACAGTATTTCTAAAAGTTGAGCCGTCTGCAGTTAAGATTGAAGATGAATTGCAAGTTAATGCGGATATGACATTTGATTTGATTGGTAATTTGGAAACGCTTGATTATAAAATAGCGGATAGTAAGGAAATCATTGCATCGTATGAACGGTAGATCATTCAGTGGTTAATATTTTGTCTGCTATTATATAGTAAGAAAAATAGGAAAGCGAAACATATATTTGGAGGACAGCAATGAGAAAATGCGAAAAGTGTGGAACAGTCATGAGAGCGGATTTAAGACTTAAAGTTAATGGCGGTGGCTATGGGATCGTTGTAGATGTAGATGAAAAACAAAAAACGACAACTATAGATGATGTTAAAGTTGCAGTCTGTCCAGAGTGTGGACATACAGAAATGTATTTAGAGGATTTAACTAAATTGAAGTAAAATTAGATATGATTGAAACAGGATAAAAAATTTTGATGAAATGCTTGTGGAGAAAATAAATATGAAAAAACTTAATTATACAGAAGATTTATTAAGAGTTATCTTCTTTTGGATAGGAATATTCTTTCTTGTTTCCGGTGTCTTAAGTTTTCTTGGGATATTAAAACCAGCAGTAAACTCAGGCATTCAGAATCCAGACATGTTGGGAACTGTGTTTTCTATAACGGGAGTGCTTTTGTGTATAATAAGTGCTGCTCTGGGAATTTATACTGCAAAGCTTGATAAATTACATTTACAATTAATCGAAAATGGTACAAAAGTGAAGGGCTTGGTAGAAAAAGTATATTTGCAAAAATACACAAGATATAGAAGACAGATTCCATACAGGATTTTATATAGTTTTACATATCATGATAAAGTGTATTATCATAAAAGCCGTTTGATATGGGAAAAGCCGGATCTTAAGAAAGGTGACTTGATTACCGTATATGTAAATAATCTTGGTAAATCAACAGTTTATAATTGCAATGAAGCAGTCTGATATCTAGCCTCTATATTTCGGAAAAATACTGCACGATCTGTGGTTTACAGAAGAGCAGCTTCAAGGAATGCTGAGGATGAAAAATGCAAATCCATCAGATGTATGGAAATTCAGAGATTATTAATTAGATAAATTGAAAGCTGAAAGGAAAACGGCTAATCCGTTTTCAGCATTGGCGGATCCGTCTGCTAATAAGTGGTTTACAAATCAAAAAACGTGGTAAGAGTATTTTCATAATTCTGTTCAATTTTGTCTATGTTTTCGAGAATCCTGTTCATGTACAAATGCAACTAAATTAGAGTATAATAAGGGAAACCATTGAAACTGGGTTTCCGTATTGGACATTCCTGTGATGGCAGGAGTGTCCTTTACATATAGCGGTAAATTCTGAAGTAGTTGGCATAGAAGTTCATAAGGTAGTTGATGTATGCTTTAAATCTTTTCATTTCGTTTTCCTCCTTTCTTTATCTTACAAGCACATTATAATATCAGAAGACGTATATTACTTGCCAAATGGGAAGAAAAAGTAGACAAAACTTGCAGGAGATGAATTGGAATGTACTGGTAAGAGTATCACAGACATTTGCCTGGATGCAGGAGTTGAGAGCCAAAGGACATTTAACCGGGTATCTCGTGAAAGATATAAAGTAACGTCAAGGGAATACCGGAATCTTTATCGTGAACAATATATAAGTCAGACCCAGGATGAAATATCTGGAATGGAGAAATAGGATGGCATTTATAATCTGTATAGCAGCACTCATAATCATGATGTTTGTATTTACCAAAATGTTGTTAAGTTTCAGCAATAACAGCAGTGCGGCAGTTGAATCTGTTGATGCGACTGTAGTTGAAAAGAAGCAAGGAATCTATACCCATATGCAGTCTGAAGCACATGTACCTTGGTTTCGCGTTGTATTTGAGATGACAGATGGAAGTTTGATGGAATTTCAAATGCAACAGGGAGATTTTCGTGAATTGGAAAAAGGCGATCGAGGTATGCTGACTTATCAGGGAAATCGGTATATATGTTACCAAAAATATAAATTTAAAAGTGAAGCACAGGAGGAAGAAAAATGTTAAGTGAAAGCATTGCAAAACTGGTACAGTATGGGATTACAACAGGTCTGACACCGGAATGTGAAAGAAACTACACAACAAATCTTCTGCTGGATGTTTTTCATGAAGATGATTATGAAAAACCGGACAACATTGAGGAACCTGTTAATCTTGAAGAAACATTGGACGAATTGCTGGATGAAGCCGTAAAAAGAGGTCTGATTGAGGACAGTATTGTATACCGGGATTTATTTGATACCAGATTGATGAACTGTCTGATGCCACGTCCGGGTCAGGTACAAAAAGAATTCTGGGACAAATATGCAGAAAGCCCGAAGAAAGCTACTGATTATTTTTATAAGCTGAGTCAGGACAGCAATTATATCCGCAGGTATCGTGTAGAGAAGGATCAAAAGTGGAAGGTAGACAGTCCATACGGTGAGATTGATATTACCATCAATTTGTCCAAACCGGAAAAAGATCCAAAAGCAATTGCCGCGGCAAGGAATGTAAAATCCGGAAGTTATCCGAAATGTCTTCTTTGCCCGGAAAATGAAGGATATGCGGGACGTGTTAATCATCCGGCAAGGCAGAACCACAGAATTATTCCGATCACAATCAATGATACTCCTTGGGGATTCCAGTATTCTCCGTATGTGTATTACAATGAGCATTGCATTGTGTTTAACTGCCAGCATACTCCAATGAAAATCGAGAGAAATGCATTCATTAAACTGTTTGATTTTGTAAAACTGTTTCCGCATTATTTCCTTGGATCTAATGCAGACCTGCCGATCGTAGGTGGTTCGATCCTAAGCCATGATCATTTCCAGGGTGGACATTATACATTTGCAATGGCAAAAGCACCAATTGAGCAGCACGTGGTACTTCCGGGATTTGAAGATGTAGAGGCTGGAATTGTAAAATGGCCATTATCTGTGCTTCGTATTCGACATAAAGATTTCAACCGTTTGGTAGATCTGGCAACACATGTGCTGGAAGTATGGAGAGGCTATACCGATGAAAAAGCATTTATTTATGCTGAGACCAATGGAGAACCACATAATACAATTACACCAATTGCACGTAAAGTAGGTGATACCTACGAACTGGATCTGACATTAAGGAACAACATCACAACAGAAGAACATCCGCTGGGAGTGTACCATCCGCATGCAGAATATCATCATATTAAGAAAGAAAATATCGGTCTGATCGAAGTTATGGGACTTGCAGTTCTTCCGGCCAGATTAAAAGGTGAGATGGAACTTTTGGAAGAGTATATTCTCGAAGGCAAAGATATTTCTTCAAATGAACAGATTGAGAAACATGCAGAGTGGGTTAAGAAGTTTCTTCCGAAATATTCGGAAATCACAAAAGAAAACATCCATGGCATTCTTCAGAAAGAGATTGGAATCGTATTTACCCATGTTCTGGAAGATGCAGGAGTATACAAATGTACGACCGAGGGAAGAGAAGCATTCATGCGTTTTCTTGAAACATTATAAAAATTGAAATAAAAGGATTCTTTGGGAAATGGGAGGTAAGTGAAACCTCCCATTTTTTTAGGGCAGCTACTCTTAAGAAGCATGGATCGGGCAGTTGCATTATACGAAAGTATGGAATTGCGGGGATTCCATGGGGAATTTTATTATGCAGAGAAAGCATATAACAAACTTGCATCCTGGGGATATGTGATTTTCTGGGTATCAGTATTTATTTTGATGAGAACATGCTCAGTCACAGTGCTGCTGGGAAGAATGTTTGTATAGAAAGTGTAGACGAAAATAATAAAATTTGAAAATGTAGTATTTGGATATGGAGAAGAGAAAAATGCCTTGAATTATGTGTCTTTCCATATCAGTAAAGGAGAACAGGTGGGGCTGATCGGAGCCAATGGTGCAGGGAAGTCTACGCTAATGAAGGCAATGCTGGGACTGATCCCTGCAAAGGGAAAGATCACTGTTGATGAAACAGAAGTAAATCAGGAAAATTCAAGTAGAATCCGGCAATGCCTGAGGTATGTGTTTCAGGATTCTGATAATCAGATGTTTATGCCGACGGTTTATGAAGATATGATATTTGGACCATTAAATTATGGTAAGAGCAGAAAAGAAGCAGATCAGCTTGCCAGGGAGGCCTTGGAAGAACTGGACCTTATACATTTGAAAGACCGCCAGAATTATAAGATGTCAGGTGGCGAAAAGAGAATAGCTGCCATAGCCACCATCCTTGCAATGAACCCAAAGGTAATGCTGATGGACGAACCATCAACAGCATTAGACCCAAAGAACCGGAGACGGCTGATACGGATCCTCGCAGAAAAGAGCAGCGTAAAATGTTTTGTAGAAATCAGCTTACTGTTTGTAAAAGAAAATGTTTTTTCCAGCAGCCCTGGTTATTTTTTATTAAATCGGAGATATTAAAATCAGACGATTTAAAAAATATGTCTGAATGCTGTTTATCGTTAAAAACAGGGGGCATGGATGGGAAAAAGAAAAGAGATAACCGGTAAGGATAATGGAAAGCAAAAAATGTGGACAATAATCACTGTCATCATAGTGTTCTTTGCTATGGCTGGCTATGCAGGAATGTCTTATTACTATTCAGACAGATTTTTTCGGGGAACAACGATCAATGGAATTAACTGTTCTGGAAAAACATCGGAAGAGGCAGAACAGGCGGTTGCTAAAAAAGCAGAGGATTATCTGCTGGAAGTAAAGGCAAGAAATCTGAAATCACAGAGTATCAATGGAAAATTGATCGGATATCGTTATGTTTCGGATGGCAGTATTTCCCAATATCTGGATGAACAAAAACTATATAAATGGGTTCGGGGATTTTGGAAAAAACAAAATTATACAGCCAAGGAAAACATGACCTATGATAAAGTGAAGTTAAAAGAACAGCTGGAAAAACTGGAATGTGTAAAAAAAGAGAATCAGACAGCACCAGAAGATGCATATGTAGCTTATAAAGATTCGAAGTTTGAAATCGTACCGGAAACAGAAGGGAATACCCTGGATTTCAATGGAGCTTATCAGGCACTGTCAGAAGCGGTTGCTAGCAAAAAAAGAACGATTGACCTGAATAGCTGTCCGGCTGTTTATGTAAAAGCGGCAGTACTGAAAGATGATCCAGATCTTAAAAATTCATTGGAAGAATGCCAAAATCTGATTCGGACCAAAATCGTATATATATTTGGAGAAGAAACGGTAACATTGGAGGGAGACGAGATCAGAAAATGGCTTATTTTTGATGAGAGAGGACGGCTGCAAAAAAATGAGGATGAACTGAGACAGTGTGTGGCAGAATATGTGGCACAGCTGGCTGCCACACATGATACCGTAAATACAGAGAGGGAATTTTGTACAACAAGCGGACGTACTGTTCAGGTGTATAGTTCCGTTTATGGATGGAAGATCGATCAGGAAAAAGAAATAGAAACCATTATGCAGGAAATGATTGCAGGAGTACAGATAAGCCGGGAACCGGTATACGCTATGCGGGCAAATGCACGGGGAATGAATGATATAGGCAGCACGTATATTGAAGTGGACCTGTCTGCACAGCATTTATATTACTATCAGGATGGTTCTATCATTTTGGAATCGGATATTGTGTCAGGAGATATGCAGTATGCAAAACGGCAGACACCACCGGGAATTTTTCAACTGTATTACAAGAAAAGTCCATCTGTGCTGAAAGGAAAGATGCTGGAAAATGGGAAATATGAATATGAAAGACCAGTAACTTACTGGATGCCTTTTAATGGGGGGATTGGATTTCATGATGCTTCATGGCAGCCATACTTTGGAGGAAATCGTTTCCGAGAAGGTGGTGGATCCCATGGATGCATTAATCTTCCGGCGGACAAAGCGGCAGAACTTTATAATAGGATAGACGAAAGTGTGCCGATTGTCTGTTTTTATTAAAAATGGGCAGGATATATAGTTTTATATAGAGGTTTGTTTATAAAATGGAAGATCTTAAATGGTCTTCTGTTTTTTTTATAATTATCAGCAATAATTTCATGGAAGAAAAGTGTGTATGTTCCGTCCAGATATGGAAAGAAGTCTTTGACCATTTTGACCGGGAACCGAAAAAAATCGAGATAAATGAGATTTATTCGATTGATGAAGATGCAAAGGAAACCTTGCAGGAGAAGATCAAGAGGATGCTGGTTACAGAAGCAAAACGAATGGTAGTGTATAAAATTAGGTGGATGTAATTGAGAAAAAAATATGATATCATGTTAGTAACAAAACGGAAATTATGGAGGAATAGAGTGTGAAAAAATGCAAATATTGTGGCAAAAAACTCAATGATAATTTTGAATTTTGTAACAGTAAATGTGAAAATTATTATGAAAAGATGATGGATAAAGACAGCCATAAAATCAAGTATTTTACATTAGGCATTATTTTGGGATTCTTAGTTATGTTTTATGGCATTATTTCTAACAATAATGTCTTTATAATAGGAATTGGGATTGTAGTAATGGGTATAGATGTTGTTTTATTGCCATTTACAACTCCTGAAACAATTAATTTTCTAGGATATCAAAAGTCAAAATTCGCAGGAAGAATATCAGGCATATTGATTATAGCAGTTGGAGTATGGATGTGTTTTATTCAATGATAAATCCCAGCCTGCAAAATTGAAAATAAATTGAAAGTTACGAAATCGGAGGAGTTAATGATTATGTGGAATGAATTAGGTTTAAGCGGGGGAACCGCAATTATTATTTTGATTGCGCTGTATTTCGTCATCAAATGGGCAGTGAAAAATGGAATCAAAGAAGCCTACAGTGCCATTACTGGAAAGAAAACGGAAGAAGATGTCAGAAACGAAAAAGAATTGAAAGAACTCGGATTTGAGTTAGAAGATAAATAAAAGTTTATAGAGATGATGAAAGCATAATAGAATTAGCTGGCATGTGGGAGTGATCGAATGAGTTGGTTAAATATATAGTACGAAAGTAATTTGAGAAAAAATGATAAAAGGGATGGGATGAAAGCTCTTGCAGTTTACTGCTTAATCATGTGCAGTGCTTTCTGTCAGGGCTGGCTTTATACAACAAATATAAATGTTATTGTGCTGAATTTATCACAGATATGGATCCCTTTGATTTTGACTGCTGGCTTCTTTTTATTTTTTTACTGTAGCAAAGAGAACATTAGAAGTATTATTCAGAGGGTACATACAAACAAGATTATTTGGACTCATAAACAGTCAGTGGATAGTTGGAATAATCAATTCTGTTCTTTTTGCTTCTTGTCCAAAGAGAAAGAAAAGGTAGATTAGAAAGTGTTTTTTACAGGCAGGTGATTAGATGAATGATCAATTCTTACAAGGAGTATTATTCGATTGGAATAGAATTGATAACGATAGTTATTTAACAAAATATAACAAGAATTCTCCTTCCTCTATAGGTGGGAGATGAATTGTAGATCTGAGCATAAATGCTCAAAAGAATTTTATAAACAAAAAAAGAAAACACTTGTTCGCGTGTTGGAATTGTATTATAATAATAAAAAGAGAACATATTGTTCAAAAAACGATGATTGAAATCATTCATATGTAGGAATAAGGTGAGAAAAATAAATCGGGCAGTAAAAATAAGAATCTATCCAAATGCAGAACAACGTGTGCAAATAGATAAAACAATCGGTTGCAGTCGCTTCATCTATAATTGTATGCTTGCTGACAAAATGGAACATTATAAAAAAGAAAAAAAGATGTTAAGGAACACACCAGCCAGTTACAAGAAAGAATATCCCTGGCTGAAAGAGGTGGATTCATTGGCGTTAGCAAATGTACAGATGCATCTGGAAAGTGCATTCCATAAGTTTTTTCGTGAACCATCTGCAGGATTTCCGCGTTTCAAATCAAAGAAGTCATCAAGGAAATCCTATACAACAAACGTGGTGAATGGAAATATCTTTCTGGAAGGGAAATATCTGAAACTGCCTAAGATGACGGCTGTCAGAATAAAGCTTCACCGTCCGGTATCAGAAAAATGGAAACTGAAATCTGTGACAGTCAGCAGGGAGCCATCCGGAAAATATTTTGCCAGTCTTTTGTTTTGCTGTGAAAACCAAACAGCAGAAAAAAGACCGGCAGAAAAATTTATTGGGATCGATTTTGCGATGCAGGGAATGTGTGTGTTTTCTACCGGTAAAAGAGCTGAATATCCGATGTTCTATCGAAATACAGAGAAAAAGCTTGCGCGGGAACAGAGAAAGCTGTCCAGATGTCAGAAAGGCAGTCAGAATTATAAGAAACAGAAGAAAAGAGTTGCACTGTGCCATGAAAAGATCCGAAATCAGAGAAAAGACTTTCAACATAAACTCAGTGCCAGTCTTGCCGAGAGCTACGATGCAGTATGCGTGGAAGATCTGAATCTGAAAGGGATGGCAGGAGGACTTCATCTTGGAAAAGGCGTACATGATAATGGATATGGCCTGTTTCTGTCTATGCTGGAATATAAACTGGAGGAACGCGGGAAGTATCTGATAAAAGTAGATCGTTATTTTGCATCAAGTAGGATTTGCAGTGCATGTGGAAAGAAAAAAGAAAAATTGTCTTTATCTGAAAGGATCTATTACTGTGAATGCGGACACAGAATGGACCGTGATGTAAATGCAGCAGTTAACATCATGAATGAGGGAAAAAGAATCTTTGCAGAATGTGCATGACAGCACAATAAAAAGTCCGTAACCGGACTAATAAAAATCGCGGGGCACGCGAGGATAGCTTGTAGATACTTGGCTCAGTAGAGCCATTGAGCAAGAAGCCCCCACTTCAAAATCAGAGATTTAAGTGGTGGGAGCATGTCACTGTTTGGATTCGTAATGGCCAAAAAGAAAAGGGACAAAAATCTATAATTTCAGTTTTATTGTACTTTTCTAATTCGAGACACACTGTGCCCTGAATTGAGCTGGTCACATTATCGTGCCCTGATACGTATAAATGATGAGAAAGCAAGAACAAATGCAATGTAGACTTGGGATATAAAAAACTATACTATAGAAAAGCGTTAGAGGTGGCAACGGGAATGAAAAATAAAATTTTGGTGATAGAAGATGACCGTGCAATTTCAGAATTGCTGTGCATGAACCTGGAGGCAGCAGGGTATGAGACTGTGGCAGCGTATGATGGGGAAGAAGCCCAGAGGCTGCTCTTATGGCAGGAGGACGCGGACCTGGCAGTAGTGGATATCATGCTGCCGGGAAAAGACGGGTTTGCATTGATGGAGGATTTTAAAAAGAAGGAGCTTCCGGTGCTCTACCTGACTGCAAAGGATGATGTGGCTTCCAAGGTGAAGGGATTAAAGCTGGGTGCGGAAGATTATATGGTAAAACCTTTTGAGATGCTGGAACTTCTGGTACGCATTGAGAAGGTGCTGGAGAGGACGGGACGGGCCAAGAAAGTCTTAACGGTCCGGAACATCCTGGTGGACATGCAAAGCCATCAGGTCTACAAAGACGGGCTTCCGGTAAGCCTAAAGCCAATGGAATATGACCTCTTTGTGCTGCTCCTGCAAAATAAGAATATTGCGCTTGGAAGGGAAGAACTGTTAAAACGGGTCTGGGGAGAAAACTACCTGGGAGAAAGCAGGACGGTGGATGTCCATATCGGACAGCTCAGAAAAAAGCTGGAACTTTATGATGAGATCAGGACGATCCCGAAACTTGGATACCGTCTGGAGGAATAAGGATGAAGCTGTGGAAACGAACGGTACTTCTTATGCTGGTAACGCTATTATGTGCCCTGATCCCAGTGGGAACGCTAAGTCTTTATATCACAGGAAAACGAAGCCTCAATAATGCTGCAGAGACCTACGGAAGACAGCTGGAAAATGGCAAGATACTCCTGGAACAATTTTGGGATAACAGCAAATATGAGCAGATGTCCGAGACTGGAAAGCAGGCTTATATGGGCTTTCAGTTCCAGCGATGCTGTGGGGAAGGCATGGCCCTGATCGACCGAAAAAGCAATGCCGTCATTGAAAACCTGACAGATTATAAAGTGGTGGGGCTCGAAAACTTAGGCTTAAAGGATGAAGGAGATCCGTATGCCTACAAGATACAGAAACTGGGACAGAAATACCTCCTTCTCCAGCTGGAACCATTATCCAGACCGGAAGGATACGAAGTCCTCTCTGTCCGGGAAGTCACAGGGCTTTTTGCAGAGCTGAGACAGACCGCTGTCTGGTTTTTGGGAATTTATCTGGCTGTGTTCCTGATCGCCGGCCTTTTTATTTATATGATGATGCGAAGAACTGTGGAACAGATGGAGAAGTTACAGGAAGTGGCAGAGAAACAGGAGCTGCTCATGGGGGCACTTTCCCATGAAATGCGTACCCCGTTAACGTCCATTATCGGGTATTCGGATACCCTGCGCCATGTAAAGCTGAAAGATGAACAGAAAGACCGGGCACTGGAACATATCAACCGGGAGGGAAAGCGCCTGGAGGCTCTTTCTGGGAAGATGCTGCAGATGCTGGGGCTTTATCAGAACCATGCCATACAGATGGAAATGACCATGGCAGGTGACCTTTTAAACCATGTCATAGACATGGAAAAAGAACAGGCAGAAAAGAAAGCGGTGCACCTCAAGATGGAATGTGAAGCCTTTTCCATGAAAATGGATCCGGCCTTGATGGAAAGCCTTCTGATAAACCTGATCGACAATGCCCTAAAGGCTACGGATGCCGGTGGAAGCATTTGGGTAAAGGCTTATGAGAAAGCTGGAAAAAAGATCTTTGAGGTGTCGGATACCGGAATGGGGATCCCGGAGGAAGAAATGGGAAAGATCACAGATGCATTCTATATGGTGGACAAATCACGAAGCCGAAAAGAAGGCGGATCCGGACTTGGGCTGGCACTCTGTGTGAAGGTGGCTGAAATCCATGGCGGATGCTTGAAAATCGAAAGCAAACAGAGAGAGGGGACCACGGTAAGAGCCATCTTTTGATTTACAATTTGTTTACATCTTGATGAATACATCGGCAAAGCAATATGGTACTCTTTTCTCATAAGAAGAGGGTACCTTTTTTAATACCGAAAGGAAAGGATGGAAAAAGGATGAAGAAAATAAAAATGTTTATGGGAGCCGTTCTGTGTATGAATCTTTTGACATTATCCGGATGTGACCGTATTGTCCAGTCTGCTGTTGTGGAAGAAAAGGATCAGACAGAACAGAAAAAAGAAGAGAAAAAGGAGACAGTTCAGAAAATCGTTGCCGAACAGGTTCAGGCACCGGAAACATACCAGACAACAATCCAAGCAGATCTAAGATCAGCGGACCGGGAGGATAAAGAAACCCCGATGAATTTTACCCTGACAGCGGATGCACCGGTAAAAGTCCCGGATGTAGATGCAATCTGTTTAAAAAAAGTAAAAAGGGTGGCGATTCCTGAAGAAGAACAGAATAAAATAAAAGACACATTCGGAAAAGGACAGCCCATGCAGGAAGAGAAGAATGAGAACGAACAGGCGGGGACATATACAGTAGATGGACTGACCTATCGGTATTCTTATACACAGAGTGAGCAGGTATCGGATGTGGAGGAACTCGGATTTGGGATAGCGAAGTTTATCTTTGACGATTGTGGAGACATGACCCTGGAATCGAGTGAGAAAAAAGAAAGGGAAGAACGCTTTCAAAATTATATAAAGGCAGGAAGCGGGAAAGTATCTGAAAAGGAAGCAAAGGAGAAGGTTTCAGGTCTTGTGTCCGGAAACTGGGAGATATTTGAAAGTTCCTCAAAAGCACTTACTGAAGGAAGCACTACCCTGGAAAAAGATGATTTCATTTTTGAACGGATGATAGACGGGGTTCCGGTTAATTATGTGAGGGAAACCTCTCTGCCTGTTAATGAGCAGGCTCTTGAATGGGAAAACGAAGATGGAACACTTCATGAAGGACAGTCTGAAGGATGGGAAAATGAAGTACTGACGATGGACTTTTGCAGTGGGACACTTCAGAGTTTTCTGCACCGAAATCCCATAGAAGCATCGAATGCTTCCGATGAGAGGCTGTTCTTACTTCCTTTTGATGAGGTCAAGGATATCTTTGAAAAAACGATCACTTTGCAGGTAATGACAGAAGACAAGAATCGGCTGATCTCTGTCGATGGAGGAAGCCACTACCGTTATCCGTCCATTGATGCACAGAGTGCGGAGATAACCATAACAAAGGTACAACTGGGTTATATGTGCATGCCAGACAGTGAAGGCAGCGATACCGAAGCAGTCCTGATCCCGGTGTGGGATTTTTATGGAACCTGGACATCCAAAGAGCCAGAGTATGAGTACGGAAATGGGGAGGATGGACCGGTCATGGGAGACGTAACGATGGATGCTGCAGGTGTTCCACTCCTTACGATTGATGCACGGGATGGAAGCGTAATACAAAGGATTCAGGCTGGATGGGCGGCTTCTATGGGTTCCAAGGATATAAAATAGAGTGTGAATTTCAATTTCTAATCAATGATGACCGAAAGACCTGGAATTTCAGGTCTTTCTGCTTTACAGGAAAAAGAAAAATGCGTTATACTTTTCCTATAGAAAAAGGTTGGAGGGATATGTATGGCAGAAAAAATGGCAGAGCAGATTGCAGAGATTTTAAAAGGACCTAATTTTCAAACGGCAGAGAAAGCACTGACAGATTTCTGCGGAACGATGGATGGGGAATTCAGGAATCTTCTGGTGGATATTATTGTGGAACGATGGATTGATACGCCTAAAGACGTACCGTTTTCCTATGCCCGCAGCATTTGGAATCGGAAAGATATAAATAGAGAAGAGTATCAGGCATTGCTGGAGGAAATCCGAAGCTATCCCATCGCACCGATCAACAAGGCAAAGATATCGGATTTTTTATGGGTTGTGGAAAATGATTTTTCAAATGCTAAAATAGCAGAAACGGCTTATTACGAACACTTGAAGAACACCGGTGCATTTGCAGATCATATCATGGCTATAAACCGGATCTTGTTTATCTCTAAAAAAATCCGAAGCAAGGAAATCAATGAAGAGGTGCGAAAGAATCTGCTGATAAAAGTATTAGAAGAGTATGATAACAGCAGCCACGCAAAAATTGGATATTTGATAAAAACCGCCATGGAGGAAAAAGTGGATACAGGATATCTGATCCCTTATGTGGAAAATATCTTGAAAACTTACGATGATAATAGCTGTGATGCACCGCTCATTGGTAAGTTTTGTGATCTGTTGGAAGAACTCTATTGCAGAAAAAATAACTGGCAGAAGAGGCAGAAGAAAAAGTGTATTACTGAACCTAAACTGATTGCGATACGAAGACGTAAGATTCAGGCTATCCGGATGGAGGCTGAATATGCCGGGGCCTCTTCCAAAGGAAATTTAATGAGAAAGATTCACTATTTGAAAGAGGTTATTCAGTTGTTAAAGACCATACAGGGTACGGAAGAAGAAAGAAAGGCACTGTTGCAGGAAATAGCACAGATAGAAGAAGCTTCCCTTTCGGAGATGATGGTATGGAGTGATAAACAGGATGCCAGCGGCATTGTAAAAGAACTGTTCCGCCAACTGGAAGATCTTGATAAAGAAGAGGCATTATGTTATTTTGCTTCATTTCTTCCGATTCCGGTAAGAGAAAAGGTAAAGAATCAAGTATTAAATAGGACTGGGATCCTGAACACGATATTTCCAGCGGCAATCCTTGGAAAAGGAGGAAAATTAATTGCTAAAAGCAGGCCTGTGAAAAAGCCTGATGGAACAATCGATGAAGGTGCGCTTAAGGATAATATGGAGCGGACAGCAGCCATGGAGATGGATTATTTTGCACAGATTCTGGTGAGAAATACGTTTGAATATATTCGTTCCAGATTTGTGATCGAAGAGAGTGATGTAAAAAAGATTGTAGATGTAAGTTGTGCGATTCCAGAGGGGAGAAAAGAATCGTATACCAAGGGTCTTATGTTTGGCTTTTCAGGAGATTTTTTGACGGCGCTAAGTATCCTGATTCCACAGATAGAAAATGCAGTAAGATATCTGGCAGTGGAATGTGGAGAACCTGTTTACAACATGAATGAAGAAGGGATTGAAGAAGTAAAACCAATGCACGCTGTCTTAGAATTGGAAGGAGTAAAAGAAAGCCTGGATGAAGACCTTATATTTGCTTTAAATACGATTTTCTGTTCAAAATTTGGATTTAACATGCGCAACAATGTGGCACATGGAATGCTGGATGATCAGGCATTCCAGAGCTTTAAAGCTTTGTATATCTGGTGGTTTGCACTGAAATTTTGCTATCTATTCTGCGGAAAATTACAGGAGGAGAATAGAAGCAAAATAAATAAAAAGCTGAAACAGCTGATGGAGAAGAAAGATAATATGGATGAGAATTAATATAAAATGGTTGGACGGATGGTATGGTTTCCTTAAAAAGTGTTCGGAAGTATCTGGCAAGCATAGCGTTTGGACATCAAAACGCACTTTGGGGACGGCCTCAACCCCCGGAATGTGTAGCACTGAGAGTAAATCTATAAATATAATATGAATTATAAAAACACTCCAACTTAGTAGTCAGAGTGTTTTTCATAAGCATATATTTTTTTTATAAAAATAGAGAGAAAGTATTTTGGTAGTTACGGATTTAAGAAAAACCAAAATTCATGTCCCTGGCATACAATATAGCGCTCCAACCACTCATTAAAAGGAAGGTTAAAACGATCGGTGTCAGGAGCTGGATAACATAAATAATCGTCTCTACCTTCTAATACAGCTTGTAAATCCATGGTTATATCACCTATATCTTGCAGAAAAAGAATGGGAAGATGATAGGTGAATTCTGGATCAGATAAAATGGGTGTATTATTCCAAACCTCTTTTTGATTAAGAGCTTCTTTTAAAGAGTAGATGGTACAGCTGACTAGAGAACTACCCTCTTCTCCACAAAAAAGCTCCATTCCATTTGAACAAGATAAAAAGGCTTTATACGAAGCGGGAAGTTTCATGTTGGGAAAATATTTTTCAAATAACTGAATTTCTTCGGAGGATACAGGTGGGTAAAATTTATGAGTTACTTTTATAGGCTCATCACCTAAATGCCATTGATAGACCCAACCATTATTATCCATCTCATATTTTAAATTTTTGAAAATTCTGTGTATTGCATTTACATCTTCCATTATGTACTCTCTCCTTAATAATTTCTAAACCAAGAAGTTATTGCTCTATGGCTTTCGGTTTTGACGGGCATTAAATTATTAAACTATAAATGAGCAAATTTGAAAAATTGCACAAAACTACACTGCGAATTTCATAAA
>NZ_JANFYP010000041.1:0-16298 GCF_024460535.1 Blautia sp. MSK.18.38
CTTCCATAATCTTCAATACACTGGTCTACAATAATACCTTTGGCATTACAAAACTATCGTAAAAATACAACTTGGTTTTGTAAATCATCTTTTTGATTTCTTGTAGATACCCTAGTACAGCGAATATTAAGTAACCGCCATATTGACTTGTCTGATTTTTCATCTGCTGCGTCAATATAGCAGAAACTTAATTTTCGCTGTACTAGCATAAATAACTACCTGACGTTGGTCATCTTCAGTATTTATTCCTTTGAATTGCAGATATTGGTCATAAGTGTAATAACGTCTATCAGTTGGAATTCGGTTTGCCTTTAGAGTTCCTTCTCTATCCCAACGCTGTAATGTTTTTACAAATACACCTAACAGTTCAGCAAAATCTTTTAGCTTGTAATTTGTGATATTTGATGTGTTCATAATAATTTACTCTTTTGAGTAAATTCAAACACATTTAATCATATCAGTCAACAGTTTTGATCACTTAAGATATTCTCCTGATATTTTCTGAGAACAAAATACATGATCGTTCCGATTCCCAGCCGGCTTGTGGCCCAGACCTTTCCACCATGATCCTCCATGATCTTCTTTACGATGGAAAGTCCGATACCGCTTCCTCCCTTGGAAGAATTTCTGGAAACATCGGTACGGTAAAAACGGTCAAAAATATACGGCAGATCCTTGGCGGCAATACCCTTGCCGTTATCCTCGATCTCCACCTGGATAAAATCACCCACATCCTTCACCCGAAGCTGGATGATCCCCCTTGGCTTCTCCATATACTTAATGGCATTACTCACGATATTATGGATCACACGGCGGATCTGCTCACCATCCGCAATAACCTGCACACCCTTCTCCACATAATTGGCATACACAAGCTCGATCCCCCTGGTCTCCATCTCAAGCCCAAGCTCCTCCGCACAATCCGAAAAATAATCCTCCACATTCAGCTTGCTGAACGTATACGGAATACGATTGGTATCGATCTTGGAATAAAAGGTCAGCTCATTGATCAGATGATCCATCTCATTGGTCTTATTATAAATGGTACGCACATACCGGTCCATCTTCTCCGGCGTATCCGCCACACCATCCATGATCCCCTCCACATAACCCTTCACCGCAGTGATCGGCGTCTTCAGATCATGGGAAATATTGCTGATCAGCTCCTTATTCTCCTTATCCATCAGGATCTTCTCTTCCGTGGACTCCTTCAGACGCTTACGCATCTCCTCAAAATCCTGGCAAAGCTGGGAAAATTCATCATTCCCCTCAACCTCCAGCACAAAATCCAGATTCCCCTCCTTGATGTTCTTGGTAGCCTTCTTAAGCTTCACCAGCGGAACCGCAATGCTCCTGTAGATCCACAGCCCCACGGACAACGCGGTAAAAACAAGGATGATCGTTGCGGTCAGGATCATATCCTTGGCCATCAGCTTCACCTGGCTGCTGGAAGACTGCGGCAGCGAAATATCATAGACCATCTGGCTGGAATCCGAAGCCTGGCTGCTGCTCTCCTGCACATGCTTCGCCTGCGTCTGGCTGAACCCGTACAGACTTGCGGAAAAAAGAAGCAGCGGCAGCAGAATGATCGCAACGAAGCCCACAATAATACGTGTTTTTAACTTCATCTGTATCTCCGTCCTTTATAAATTCACACATTCACATACACGTATTATAACATAAACTATATTCCCTATCTCTAAATTTTCTATAAAAAACCCCATCTCACCATGCAAGAAGCCCCCGGTACTGGCACTACCGGGGGCTTCACTCTTTATTCTTCTGAAACGATTATTCGTAGCTGTTGCAAAGATACTTCTTCAGAGTCTCAACCTTGTCCAGATGCTCCCATGGAAGATCAACATCTGTACGGCCGAAATGACCATAAGCAGCAGTCTGCTTGTAGATCGGACGGCGAAGGTCAAGCATCTTGATGATACCAGCCGGACGAAGATCAAAATTCTCACGAACGATCTCAACAAGCTTAGTCTCAGAAAGCTTACCTGTTCCGAAGGTATTCACACTGACAGAAGTCGGATGCGCAACACCGATCGCATAGGAAAGCTGGATCTCACACTTGTCAGCAAGACCGGCTGCAACAATGTTCTTTGCAACATAACGTGCAGCATAAGCAGCAGAACGGTCAACCTTTGTGCAATCCTTACCGGAAAAAGCACCGCCGCCGTGACGTCCTGTTCCGCCGTAGGTATCAACGATGATCTTACGACCTGTCAGACCACTGTCACCGTGAGGTCCGCCGATAACAAAACGACCTGTCGGATTGATGAAATACTTCGTATCCGCATCAACCATATCAGCCGGAATGATCGCATCAAAAACATACTTCTTAATATCCTCATGGATCTGCTCCTGAGTAACATCCGGATCATGCTGTGTAGAGCATACAACAGCATCGATTCTCTTCGGCTTGCCGGCCTCATCATACTCAACAGTAACCTGAGTCTTTCCATCCGGTCTTAAATATTTCAGAGTGCCGTCCTTACGAACCTTTGTCAGCTGCTGAGCAAGCTTGTGAGCCATGTTGATGGCATATGGCATATACTCCTCAGTCTCATTGGAAGCATAACCAAACTGAAGACCCTGGTCACCGGCACCGATGGAATCCAGCTCGTCCTCATTCATATCGTCCTCTTTCTGCTCAAGAGCCTTGTCAACACCCATAGCGATATCTGTGGACTGCTTGTCAAGTGATGTGATAACCGCACAGGTATCTGCATCAAAGCCATAATCCGCATTGTCATATCCGATCTCACGGATAGTATCGCGAACGATCTTCTGGATATCAACATTAGCCTTGGTTGTGATCTCGCCCATAACAAGTACAAGACCTGTTGTAGTAGCAGTCTCACATGCAACACGGCTCATCGGATCCTGTGCCATCATAGCATCAAGGATCGCATCGGAAATAGAGTCGCAGACCTTGTCAGGATGACCCTCAGTTACAGATTCAGATGTAAATAAAATTTTCTCCATGATCTTCTCCTTTTGTAATAAAACAATGGTTATATACATAAAAAACAGCCCGTACAATCCGGACTGTTTAAGTTCTGTAAACAATCCTCTTATTGTTCGATTGCTCGCTCAGGTTGGCACCTTCCTGGATTCTCCGGGGTTGCCGTGGCTTCACAGATCCTTTGTATCTCCACCACTCTGAATAAAAGGCTATCTTTTATGAAATTTACTGCAACACATACAATATACTTATCATACCAAAATGTCAAGAGCAATTTTCGATAAAAAATATCACCCGCTGCTTTTTCATCCCCAATACATAAATATTCCAAAAAAAGAACCGGGCATCCACATCGCCCGGTTCTTCCATCGATCATCCTTCAGAATGATCCGTTATTTATTTTTTCTTCTTTCTCTTAACTCCATAAGCTGCACCACCGCCAACAATGATCGCTGCTGCAAGGATTCCAACCCATACGCCGATCGGTGTATCATCGCCGGTCTTTACAGAACGTCTTGCTGTACCGCTGGTATCGTTCGGAGCAGTTCCGCCCGCTGTACCGTTATTCGGGATCGGAGTGATCCTATCATTTCCACCATGATTTCCACCAGGTGTAACAGTCGGAATCGGTGTCGGCTCGGAAGAAAGACTGTTGGTGATCTCTTTTGTTACAGTATATCGGTTATCATTATTCAGTGTAACCTCACCCTGACCGGTAACTGTATACTTAAAGGTATCATCATCAACCGGATTTCCATCCTTATCCGTCTCCAGAACAGTATAAGTAACACTGTTGATCTCCTGATCCTTTGGAAGATCCAACATTACCTCAACACTACCATTCTGTTTCAGAGTCACTACCTTCTCAAGCGTCAGCTCACCGTTACTTTCAGTGGAGAACACACCTGCATAGAACGTATCATCCACAGTAGAAGCAACACCATCGATCATCACATTCTTCTTAATGTTGATATATCCGTTACGGCTAAATACATCAGAAATCTTTGTATAATAGTTATTTACATAAGCCGCAGCCTCAGTAGCACCACTATCTCCACCGATCACAACCTGATTGGACTTCTCTTCACTCTCACCATTCGGCTTCGTTACATTGTAGTAGTAAAGATTCTCATCATCCACCTTGATCTTCGTATTCTGCTGAATAGGATTTCCATCCTCATCCAGCTCAAATACATAATAGGTGCCATCCGGAACATCCGTCCATGTAGCTGTACCACTGGAAGCATTCTGGATATGGATATCCTGTAAATAATCATCACGGAACGGGATCGTACCTTCCTGATCCGAAAAAACGCCAACCTTATAAGTTACATCCTCTTTCGTTTCCAGAGGAATCACATTGTCGTTCTCATCAACATTATAGATCCTCTTCGTAACCTGGATCTGTGTATGCTTCGGCGGATTACTTACAGACTTCGGATAAGCCTGTACATCGTACATCCAGCCCTGCTCCTGATCTGCAAAAGGAACGGAGATCAGCATCGGTGAAACCGTAACACCACTAACATCACTGTTTCCATCTGTCTGCACCACCAGGTACATACCCTCAGCCAGTTTAGCGAAAGTCATATTTCCCTCTGCATCAGAGGACTTGGACATACCCCACACATCCACGCTTCCGCTGACGATCATAGCCGCCAGCTTCTCTGCCGCTTCATACCAGCCATCAGCCGTCGTGATGGAATCAAAATCGATTGCTGCGGCAGCCAGTGCCTCATCCAGCACGAAATGCACATTGCCATCAAAATTCACACTGCCAACCTTGTAGATCGTCAGCTCTACATCCTGCAGCGGAGTCTGGTTTCCCTCCTCATCCGCCTGCTGAACCGTCAACGTCAGATTACCTGTTTTTCCAGCTTCATAATCCCCGGCGAAAACCGGCTGCAAAACACTCGTGACCAGCATAGCCGTCAGCATCAGAACAGCCAGAAGGCTCCGGAATATTTTCCCTTGCTTTCTTCTATTTTTCATCGCTCTCTGCCTCCTCTTTCCTTTCTGAAAGCTGCTTCTTTTTCCGTTTTTTGTCCCTATGACGGACGATCAGATAAATCAGCAGGATCAGAACAACAAGCACTGCAGCGCCGCCGGCCAGAACCCTCTTCGGATCCACAACAGCAAGCTTCTGCGGTATCGTTTCGTCATTCTTTGTATCTTCCACCACATATTTCGTCCGCACTCCCCGGACAAGAAGCCTGTGGGTGTTAACTCCATAAGGGGTACACGTGATCAGAGTCACATGATCTTCACCCTCGATAATATCCAGGTCACTGGTCTCATCCGGAAGCACCGTCTTGATCTGATCCACCTTGTAGGCCAGATGCTTGCCAAGAATGTGCAGGATAAAAATATCTCCCTTTTCCATCTGATCCAGATCTGTAAAAAGCTTTGCGTTAGGAAGACCTCGATGCGCCGCCAGAACCGCATGGGTGCTCCTGCCTCCGATGGGAAGGCTGGTACCCTCCACATGACCGACACCCTTTTCCAGGACCGTTTTGCTCAGTCCGTGATAGATCGCCAGTCTGGCTTTGATCTTCGGGATCTCGATACTCCCCATCAGACCATCACCGTTCGGATCCAGAACCCTGTCATAAGGATGACTCAGCTCATAAGTATCCTCTTCCTCAAAAGCATCTACAATGGCATTCACCGGATGCTCGGCATTATACTCCTTCGCCTCTTTCCACAGCCTGTCATAGTCGTTGTCCGAAAGCTCCGTTACCGCTTCCTCGTACTTACTGACCAGCTGGGCATTACGATACTGGTTCCACATATCACTGATCGTGGGATAAAGGAACACACCCGCACCCGCCAGAAACACCAGAACGATAATGATGTTCAGGACAACATTACTCTTTTTCTTTTTTTTCTTTTTAGCCATAAATCATTTCCTGCGTCGTTTTTTGTTCTGAACAGAATTGATACCGGCAACCAGGATCACCGCGATCACAATTCCGATCACAACACAGAGAGCAAGCATCGGAAGCGTCGGATTGGTGATTCCGGTAACCTTCTTCTCTGTTTTCTGAACCGCCTTCGCAGCCTTCATCGGAACTCTGTGTCCCCTCACCAGAAGTCTGTGCGTATTCACCGCATAAGGCGTACACGTAACCAGCGTTACATAATCATCCCCATCCGTGATACCCAGAGACTCTGTCTGCTCCGGAAGAACGGTAAGAATCTGATCCACCTCGTAGGCAAGAGTCTTACCCAGCACATGCAGGTAAAAAACATCTCCCTCTTCCACAAGATTCAGATCTGTAAAAAGTTTCGCACTTGGAAGTCCTCTGTGTGCCGACAAAATACAATGAGTACTCTTGCCGCCAACCGGAAGACTGCTGCCGAACAAATGACCGGCGCCCTTCTCCAGAGACTCATCTGTCGTGTAATGATAGATTGGAATGCTCACATCGATCACAGGAATCTCCACATACCCCATCATTCCATCACCATTCAGGTTCAGAAGAGACTCATATGTACTGTCCGTCTGTCCATCCCTCACGGAAAAAGCATCCGGCACACTTTCCTGCTTGATCTGTTCGTTATACTCCTGTGCTGCCTTCCACATGCTGTCAATCTTCTCCGAATTATCATCCGAAGAAACACTGCTGCTATAATTACTGATCAGCAGGCTGTCCCTGTACCGGTTCCAGGCATCACTGACCATTGGATACAGCAGTATGGACAACCCTATCAGAAACAGCAAACCAAGTCCAATATAATTTTTCTTCTTATTCTTTCTCATAGGTTTCTCCATACTGTTGTATTACCATTCCGGCCCCCGAAGGGGCCGGGCGGTAATGATTTCTTCAACAGAATAATCAGAAACTATTCTGTCTTAATACTTGCTTTGTCGTTGCTTATAAATAATTTTTGAATTGAATCAATCCGGCAATCAAATGATTACTCCTCAGATCCTTTTCTGCGGCTGATGAAGAAAGCACCAGCAGCGCCAGCCATAACTACAACACCGATGATAGTGAAGAGGTATGTTCCCATGCCACCTGTGGATGGAAGGGAGTTGAGTTTTGTATCATTTAAGCCACCTTCATTATACAATTTAGCTGTAGCAACTTCTCCGTCTACAGTAAGTGTAAGTGTCTTACCATCTGTATTAATAGAATATCCTTTTGGTGCTTTTGTTTCTTCAAAGTGATAAGAACCAACATCTAAACCTTCTACGTCAATATAACCATTTGCATCTGTCACAAGTTTTGAATCAGCACCTTCTGTATCTGGAGCATATTTATATTTTCCAGTTTTTTCTTCCTTTACGAACGTTAACGGTACTTCTTCTCCATCTTTATACAATACAAACTCAGCACCTTCCAATGCCTTATTCACATCACCATCGCCATATTTCATCAGAACTAATTCTCCAGTAAATAACTTAACCGGAACATTATTTCCGCCGTAATCTACACCTGCTGCATGGCTACCTGCTTCATTTTTTACTGTTGTTTCATTTACTTTTACGGTATAAGTAACTGTAATTTTCTTTCCAGCATTCGGATTAGCTGTATCTGCAACTAATTCACCTAAATCAACAGTAAATCCATTGCCTTTATCATTTACTACGATTTTACCAACCTGGCCATCTTTGCCTTCCATTGTTACACTATTAACAGCATTTGGTCCTGCTAAATAGTAATCAGCACCAGTAATTTTATCAGTGATTGTAAATGTTCTGTTCTCTGTATTTGCTGCATCAATAAAAGGTACGTATGCTTCGATTGTATAAGTTACAATATCTCCAATTGCTACTACATGATCGGCATCTTCTGTTGTTTTATCTACAGATGTTGAAGATTTTTTAGCAATTACTTCTGTACCTGATAACGCTGGATATGGCTCGCCAAATCCTACATAAGCAGTTGCTGTTTTATAAGTATAGCCTTCCTCTTCTGCTTTAATTGCATAAATACCAGCTTCACTTACTTCAATTTTTGTCTTATCTGTTAATTTTGTGAATCCAGTAAGTGCTGCAACTTTACTTAATGCTAAGTCAATATTTGCTGCTGTTACCTGTTTTGCTGTTACACCAGTCGGTAAAACAACATTAGGATCTTGAAACTTAATTAATCCCCAGATAACTTCCTGCTGTGCATCAGCGGAATCTGTCATTCCTAATGCTTCTATGAAGCATGCTCCTGCTCCATTCGTAAATGCCCAACCAGAAGTTGTGCTCTCATCCTTTTGAATGATCTGCATACACTCAACACTGTCTGCCGTATTAAAATCTGTAAGTTTAATTGTAGCATTTCCATCTGCAAATACCGCTGTGCACATAGACAGTACCATAACCGCTGCCACTAATAATGCACCAATCTTTTTAAATAAATTTTTCATAAGGTTTGCTTCTTTCTTTCTCTGCATTTTTCTTTTTCGCCCTTCATCGGCCATTTACAATTAATGTGTTACGATCTCTTTGCTTCTTCCTACCTTCGTTTATTATTTATAAACAACAGGAGTGCAGTTGCAAGAATCGCTACACCACTGATTGTAAATCCATATGTTCCCGGACCACCGGATTCTGGTAAGGAATATACCTTTGCGTTTTCAATCATATATCTCTTATCAGAATTCTTTGCTATTACTGGTTCTCCGTCATTCTTTGTAACTGTAACTTCTCCGTTATTTTTAATGACGATTTTCCAAGGCTCAGTTACTAACGAATAGCCTGTAGCTGCTTTTGTTTCATTTAACAGATAATTACCTGGAAGCAATTTTTCAAATCCAAATGTTCCACCATTTTTAGATGTCACAACTTCGACTTCTTCACCTTTAGTCCAGCTTTCATCCGCTTTATAAAGTGTAAACATTGCTCCATTAATCGTTATATTATTATCTGCCGCATCAACTTTTACAAAATCTACATTAGCCACAGTTTCTTTGTTAGTATAATCAACTTTACCAACACATCCTGGACCTGCATACTTTGCATAATCAACACCTTCAACCTTCAGTGCTTCAGCCTCTAATGCATTTTTGTTATCGTTGTCTGTACCAATTGTAAATTTGATATCTTTAAATTTGATATCTTCACTCTTTTCAGATTTACAATTTGTTACTTTTGAATCATTCTCTGCACTAAGCAACTGATAACCACTCTGGCTTACTTCCTTCACAATATACTCACCACGAGCCAACCCACCAACAATGGCTTTAGATTCATCATTCCCCATAGTGAACTTAGCGTCAGTATCCCCAGTTTTTACAGTCGCAGTTACTGTTGTTACAAGGTTTGATTCCTCTGCACTATTTTTATAAATCTTAAAGGTAAACGTTCCATTTTGCTTTGCAGCTTCTTTAAGCTTCTTAGTAATCTGAATCTGACCTTTGATAATATGAATTGTATAAACTCCATATTCTTTATTTGGATACTTCTCAGTGTCGCTATTTATAGCGGTTACTGTGCGAGTATCTCCACCAGCATTATACGTTACTTTCAAATAATACTTTTTAGAATCTGGCTCAGGAAAAACTTTCGCCATATTCCCTACTTCAATCGGTTTGGTACAAGCTTCATCTTCATACCATGTTAATGTAAAATCATTTTCATTAAATGCCTGTCCATTAGCACCCATTGTATAGGTCACTAATTTCTTCTTTCCATCCAGCTGAGTCACATATCCCTGAGGCTTTGCCTTATCAAACAATACCTTTAAAATATCCTCCGCTGTTGGAACCTTATCACCATAGAAAATTGTTGTTTCATTGTTGTTTACTGCCAAATCAGATTTTACATTGACCCTTGGCTGTGGTAAAATTGCATCTCCATACCCCGTAGAAATCTTTGAATCCGGCGATACGTTGGTTGGAACATTGTTGCCACCGATGTAATCATCTTTGGCTTTTACTTTAATAGATTTACTCCAACAAGCATTGCCGGCTTCATTTTCCTTTTTATTAGGAATTCTCTGTCCTTCCCATTTAATACACTGATTTCCCTTAGCATCAAGATAAACTGTTCCGTCATTAACTTTGACTGTTTTTCCATCCTTTAACTGATCCGCTGTGATAGCATTTCCCTCTTTGTCAAGAATTACAAATCTCGGATCAATTACATCTGTAACAATAGCATTCTGAATAGCAGTATCCTCAGTAACTGTATGTTGGATTTTCTCAAAAATTTTAGCAAGATCCTCCGCATTAGTCGCATTAAATGCACAACCTTTAGATGCAATTCCTGGATAATTTGTCGAATCATCTTTATCACCTGCCAGGAATTTTTGTCCTCTCTCACTTAATGCAAAACCTACCGTAAATACTTTGATACCTTTATCCTTTAATTCCTTAGCTGCCTTTTCTGCATAATCCTGATAGTTATCATCCCACACACTACCATCACCTGTCGGTTCTCCATCGGTAAACAAGATTACATATTTAGGATTTTTAGCATTATTCAAGAGTTCCAATGCTTTATTTAATGCTGTATGTGGTGATGTTCCGCCTGTTACAGACAACTGACTAACATTTTTTATCAAAGTATCCTTATTTTTATCAACATTTAACAATGTCTCTGTAGCATTTGTAACAGCTGTATTAAATGGCGCTAGTCCTATATTACTCTCAGATGAACTTGTAGCCGTATTTCTTATAAATTGATTTACTACTTCTTTTAACGCAGTTATTCTTGATGGCCACTGATATATATTAGTATCATCAGAATCCTCAATCTCCTTCCAATACCTCCCCATCAAACCAGTATAATAATACATCCACTTATTACCTACATTAATCATTGGATACTTATTTAAAAAATAACTATAGTAATAAATCTTATTTGGCTTCAATGAATTTCTAATATTATTATATTTTCCAACGCTAACGTAGCTTGTATCCGTATCTCCCGCTGTCTGTGTATATCTCATGGAGCCAGAAACATCTAATGCCATTACTACATCCGCAACTCCACCTGTTGTTACTACGCTAGAACTTGTTGTTTTGGACGATGCTGTAATATTGATGTCATAAGTTCTCTTATCCCAGTCGTTTACAGTTGCAGTCTTACTGTAATCCATACTGGATTCAATAATTTCCTGCCGCGTCTGGTTAACAATCTTCTTATCCTCAACTGTTTTTCCGGAACTGTCCTTCAAAGTAACTAAAGCTTCCGTATTATCACTGTTTTTCTTTACCTCTACAGTCCATGTTTCCGTAGATCCTACATAACCATCTGGAGCCTGTGTTTCTCTTAAATAGTAAGTTCCTTCTCTTAAACTTCTGAAAATTACTTTACCATCCACATTATCAACTCGTGCAGATTCTACACTTCCAATTTCACTCTTACAATCAGGATCTCCGTAAAGTGTAAAACGGGCTCCGTTCAATCCTTGCTCTTTATTAGAATTTACTTTCTGTAATTCTAATGTTCCAAGTGGATCTGTTGTAACCTGTGAAATAGTTGCATTTGGAAGCGTAAACTCCATCTTACAATTGGAAGCGCCAGCTCCTCTTTCCATATAAAGAACTGTTAATGTATGCTCAGCGTTTTTATCTGTATTTTTTAAGTACTTCCACAAATCTACTTTATCAGTAGCTTCACTATGAATTCCACCCAGGTCAATAACTACTTTATCTCCGTCCAAAACAACCCATAAGTCGTCATCACCGGTAAAGTTATAGTTAAGAGCTCCAATATAATCTCCAAGCGTAAACTTAATATCATAACGCAATCCAAAGAAATAGTTATGTGCATTCCAATCCTCTACATTAGTATTGTAATTAGCACCGGATTGATATCCAACAGGATCCAGTGGGAAGAAATCACCACCAGCATTTGCAACCCAATTTCCCTTTCCATCATGAACAGTTGATAACTTATACGTATCTCCAGTTCTATCAAAATTAAGTACATAATCCTTATATACTTTTCTAAGATATACTGTCTTGTCATCTTTATCTTTTACAGGTAAATCTTGCTGTTTAAAAAATCCTGGGTCTGCATAATTAAATGTAACGTTCGGTCCGTTAACACTATTTAATAATCCCTTTACTGTTACTCTTCCATCTTTATTTCCATCTTTATTAATTGCCCATTTTCCACTCCAGCTATTTGGACATTGCCCATTATCCCACCATTTATAGGTATAATCATCATAATTATCTATAGCGCTTCCATTACCATTACTAGCGTCATATCCACCTACTGTTAACTTTTTATCACTTTTCGGATCACTATAATTTTCCGGATTATTTATAGAATCCCTGCCACCATTTTTAGTTAGTACCTTAACCGTATAATCAAAGAATATCGGTTTTCCAATTGTTGTTCCCGTTGTAGCTTCATAATAAGCTGTAACTGTAGCATTCTCAGCCAGATCTATAGACTTCTCAACATCTGTATTATCTGAAGGATACTCTCTGTGATCTTCGGACTTTGTGTCAACAACTACTTTTGTAACCTTCCAGTTAGCAAGCTCTTTTAATTTAAGTTTTTCTCCAATTTTAAGCGATTTGACATCTTCTGCATAAATCTCCTTTCCTCCATCTTCGTTACAATATTTAACTGTAACATTGATGGTGTCATTTCCCTTCTGGACAATTACATAAGTAGAAAAATGCGTAGTCTCAAACTCAACATCACCATTCTTGGCAACGCTGCCATCCATATTTTCAACGTTATCATTCTCGTCTACGTGATATACATCCGCATCCTTGATCTTCTTCTCATCATTCAGAGATACAGATACCTTCACTGAAGCACCCGGCTGAACCTCTTCGCCGTCTACCAGGAATTTGATATCGTAGGAGTGAATCTTCTCGATGGCTTTCTTTTCTTTGATCGCTTCTTCGGTGATCTGGTCTTCGGCTTCCTGGCTGAGCTCTACCGGTGTTACGGAAAGCTTTGCGTCGTCCGGAAGGTCTGCCGGATTGGTAAGAGTAACCTTAACATTGACCTCGTTACTCGTGTAATCATATCTGGTAATCTCAGGCTGAATTTCTTCTTCCTGCACATCCTCGACTTCTTCTGCCTCATCACTGCTGTCAACAACCTGTGCCATATCACTTCTTATGTAAGCCTCGGTTCCTTCCCAGGAAACCTTGTACCAGGTTGCTCCGTCCTCTGCTGTTACGGTATCCAAAAGTGTGAGCTGTGTTCCTGCGTTTACAGTTGCCAGAACCTCTGCCTCGACAGATGGGCTGACACGAAGATTCGTATCGTCTCCCAGAACCTCGATCAGGCTTGTCTCACCATTCTCATCTGCTGCCGGAATCTCCTCCGGGCTCGCAATATCCTCTGCCGGTTCTTCCACCACATCCGGATTCTCTGCCGGAGCCTCTGTCGGCTCAACTGCCGGCTCCTCAGAAGGCTCTTCCCCAGGAGTTACCTCCGGATTCTCTGCTGCCGGTGTCTCAGCTGCATCCTGCTCAGGCTCGTCCGAAATATCCATTCCGTCCGTAAGCTCCTCTGATGCGATAGGCACCTCGTCCTCATTACCGGAAACAGCTTCCGCCTCGACATCTGCTGTCTCAGGAGAATCCCACATAACGGCAAAAACAGCTGCGTTGCCAGTCTCAACCTGAAGTGTCTGGATCTGTTTGCCCTCGTTGACATTCAGAACCTTCAGATCCTCGTTGGCCTGTAAGGTGTTAACATCAGTATCACCGGTACTGCTGTTATAATGAAGCTTCTCAACGGTTACACTCGTGCTGGCTGCATCGGTAAGCTCCGGTGCTGCCGGTGTCTTGTACTCAAAAGTTACTCTGACTCTGCCGTTCGGCTCGACTCTGTTTCCGTCGCCATCAGCAAAATACACATCATACGCAAAAAAACCTCTCAGGCTGCTGCCCTTGTCTGTAGCTGCTGCTGAAAGCTTCTGAGAAACTGTATCATAAGATACGGATGAATTCTCGTTTACGCTGTCAGCCTTCAATGCTGTATTCTGCGGAAGAGCTCCGTCCTCCAGTGCCTCTGCTGTTACTTTAACAGAATCATTTTCATATGTAAGCGTCGATTGCTGCGCCTGTTCCGTTTCCTCCTGGTCAGCGCTGCTTACATCCGGTGTCGATTCTTCGGCCGCTGGTTCAGATGTAATTTCGCCATCTGTAAATATATCCTCCGTTCCATCTCCGAACGCCTCACTCGCGGAGATCGTATATGCACTCGGCATACAGGATACCATCAACGCCAAAGCCACCATAAATGCCAGGAGTTTTCTGATCTTATTATTCCTTAATTTTTTCATACCTTTCCCGCTTTCCTATGTGTGCATTAACGTGTACTGTATTTCTTATTACTTTACTTCTGTTTATATTCCTTTCTCTTAAAAAAGCTTCATGTTTTTAGCCGGTGAGTAAACAGGTTACACCTTTTCAGTATTTTACCCTTATGTGATTGTAGTGTCAATATACCAGGCATTTTTGGTAAGGATATTGACATTATCAGATGCTATCGAAAATCAGTCTTCAACTCCTCCTTCTTAACTTACTCGTTTACTGGTTCTTTTCGCCTGATTTCTCCGATAAAATCTGACTATTCGTGATATTTATTATACAACACTACCAGTTGTTTTGTAAGGCCCGTTTTTTCAAAAAAAAGTGCCTCTGTCACTATTTTAACATGAATTTTTTCAGCTCATCCCGCTTCTTGACATTCAGCTTGCAAAAGATATCCGTAAGGTAATGCTTGACAGTATTAATGGAAATCCCCAGATGCTCTCCGATCTCCTTATTGGTCCATCCCCCACTTGCCAGCATGGCAATAGAAAACTCCATCGTCGACAGCTCCCCCGTAACCTTTCTCCGGTTTTCCGGATTATGAAGCGCCATCCAGCCCCTGCTGAAAAAATCACACCCTCCGTGATCCGCTGATACGCCTCCGGATCCCGGTTCCGGATACAAGCCTCGATCAGCCCCCGCAAAAGCCCATGATGCTCAATAAAAGGCTCCAGAAACCCATCCATCTTCGCCAGCTCCCAGCTCCGGAGCATCTCCTCCTGCGCCTCCTGCTTATGCTTTCGGTTTATCGCACACACCGCCATCATACAGTGGATATACGTCATACTGATCGGATACGGCCTCTCCGCCATAAACAAAGCAGCCTTACCCATCCCATAAGCACTCCATATCTCCCCGTTAAGATAAGTATGGTGAGCCATCACATACGTGGCAAAAAGCCTCAGCCCCTCAGGAAGCATCCTGCTGTACTCCCCAAAAGCAGGCATCCCATCCGTAGGCAGATGAAGCAAAACCGCCCCCACATACCCCGCCAGAAGACAGGACGCATAAACATCCTTAGGAACCTTCTTCTTCATAGCAATCTTCACACAGGACTGGATCCCCTCCATCCCCCGCTTAGCCGCCGCCACATTCCCCAGCGTCAGATTAGAATACCCATACAAAATACACGCCGAAAGCTTCAGCTCAATAACCCTGCTGGACAGATACCCCCTCGTGATCTCACAACACTCCTCCGCCTGCCCCGTAAAATAAAAAAGCTCAGCCCGCGCAATATTCCTCAAATCCACATCCACAAACCCCTCAACAACCTCCCGAGCCCTCCCAGGCTCAAAAGACGAATTCAAAAGCGGCAAAACCACATAATCACACATACAACCCACTCTCCTCCAAAACCCAGGCAGCCCTCAAAAAGACCACCCTCAAAACCAAACCAACAAACCTCCGAAGCCCTCACACAAGCCACATCAACACACATCCGAAGCCCATCTCTCAAGCCACATCAGCACACATCCGAAGCTCATCTCTCAACCCTCATCAGCACACATCCGAAGCTCTTCTCTCAAGCCACATCAGCATACATCCGAAGCTCATCACACAACCCTCATCATCACACATCCGAAGCTCTTCTCTCAAGTCCCACAAAACAGTCACCAAAACTCCGGATATCAATCAACCAGTCAATCAGTCAACCAATCAGGCCAACCATATTTTTCCATAATTATAATCCAAAATACTCCAAAAATAAATTTAAATATTACACAAAAACACCACACCCTATCCAAAACAGCCTCTATCCCCCAATCCCCTCACGACAAATCGCCAAAAACTCACCCCACCCACATCCAACGCAGCGCCGATGCCCTACCACCTCCCGGCACATCACAAGGAAACTCAGCCCCTGCAGCCATCCAGCGCAGCGCTGATGGCCCACCACCTCCCGGCAAACCACCACACCTCACACCCCCAAAAACCAGAACGGACAGACTGCCAGCGGGACGGCTGCATGGTCGGGACCCGGTGCGTCGGAGTAAGCCGCTGGTCATACTTGGCGCCTGAGGCACCTGGCGGGAAGGTACTCTGCGGCCACAAGCCGCAGAGTAAGCCCCATCTGTCTGAGCCA
>NZ_JANFYP010000042.1:0-16208 GCF_024460535.1 Blautia sp. MSK.18.38
GAAGTGTGGTAACACATGGAGCTGACTGTTACTAATCGGGTGAGGGCTTGACCAAGAAACGCAGGTTAAGAATTGATTCAAAGAGTTTGATTAACGATCAACAAGCATGTATGTAGTTTTTAAGGTACAAACCTTAAAATGGCCCAGTGGCTCAGTTGGTTAGAGCGCCGCCCTGTCACGGCGGAGGTCGAGAGTTCGAGTCTCTTCTGGGTCGTTACAGCTTAGCTGTAATGAATTAAATATGGGATCTTAGCTCAGCTGGGAGAGCATCTGCCTTACAAGCAGAGGGTCATAGGTTCGAGCCCTATAGGTCCCATAGATTATGGATGGATTCCCGAGTGGCCAAAGGGGGCAGACTGTAAATCTGTTGGCACCGCCTTCGAAGGTTCGAATCCTTCTCCATCCACTTAAATGCCGATGTGGCTCAATTGGCAGAGCAGCTGATTTGTAATCAGCAGGTTATCGGTTCGAGTCCGATCATCGGCTTTTAACATTTAATAACGCGGGGTGGAGCAGTCTGGAAGCTCGTCGGGCTCATAACCCGAAGGTCATAGGTTCAAATCCTGTCCCCGCTACTTATGCCCAGATAGCTCAGTTGGTAGAGCAGAGGACTGAAAATCCTCGTGTCGCTGGTTCGATTCCGGCTCTGGGCATGTTTTAATGTAAAACATACAAACGGCTGGTTAGAAAAAGCCTGAGTATTAATTAATTTAATATGGGGTATTAGCTCAGTCGGTAGAGCACTTGACTTTTAATCAAGTTGTCCGGGGTTCGAATCCCCGATGCCTCACTTTTTAAGTGGATCAGATAAATTCCCATTTATTGCTCAAGGCAGTAGGTGGGAATTTTGTTTTATATCTGTGGAAGACGGTTACGTTGTGATTCAGCGTAACCGTCTTTTTTATATCATAGAAAATTACTTACTGACGAACGAATCAGCAGAGCCATCGAGTAGGATTTCAATGGTAGGAGTATGTCAATGCGATAAAAAAAATATTATGGACATTTTCGACAAAAAATGTTCACTTTGCGACAAATTTGACAAAGTTCAAGAGATAAAAATGTTATATAATTAGAGCATAGCTGTACAGTATTAAGACTTTATCATAAGAATGAGCAGGAAATCTGTTATGATCAGGATTACTAGGAAGACAATACAGATGGTCATAGAATAGATATTCTGGATCTGGTTTGGATTCTGCGGATCACATTTAATCTGAACATGCTTTCCGGGGGCTTTGCCGAGGCGTAAAAACTCGATTCGGTCAGCTGTGTAGTCTTGTTCCTTGTAGGTGTAAGAGTACTTCACATAGTTATGATAATTGGAACTATGAGGCTTGTTAGGATTATTTGAGCGGCTGACAGATGATATAACAGCATCTACAGGTACGTAATCATGATATTTTATGGCGGAACAGATAGTTATTGCCAGAAAAAAAACAGTTCCGATTACGCAGCAGCCCAGAATAACCGGTAAAATTTGGCGTGCTTTTGGATTTACGGTGACACTCATGATTTTTCTCCTTTCTTGGTTGATAGTCTGATAATTTACGGGGGATTAATTATAAATGATTTCGAATGATCTCGAAAATTTATAATTGATGAACATTATAGCATAGTACAGCAGAAGGGAAAAGTGCTTATGAAGAGAAAAAGTGCATCAAAAAAATTGCTGCCGCTGATGCTGATCCTGATGTTGATCTTAGGAATCAGCATGCCAGCAAATGCAGCTGCAAATCCCAGACTGAACAGTACAAAAAAGGTTTTGTACGTGGGAAAAACATCACAGTTAAAGGTTGTAAACTGGAAGAAAGCCGTGAAATGGTCTTCTTCCAATAATAAAGTTGTAAAGGTTTCGTCAAAGGGAAAGATAACGGCTGTGAAGACCGGAACCGCAACAGTAAAGGCCAGAATTGCCAAAAAGACATTAACCTGTAAGGTTACAGTAAAAAGCCCGGGAATGTCAGTGAAAAAAGCCGTATTGTATGTAAAGGGAAAAAGTCTGCAGTTAAAAGTAAACGGTGTTTCGGGAAAGACGGTATGGAGTTCTGCCAATAAAAAAATCGTTAAAGTCAGCTCTAAGGGAAAAATAACAGCAGTAAAAATCGGAACAACCGTGGTTAAAGCTAAAATAGGAAAAAAAGTATATACCTGTAAGGTTACTGTAAAAAATCCTTATCTGTCTGCAAAGAGCTTAAAATTTGTATGGGGAACAGCGAATACATCCAGGAAACTTTCGATAAAGGGTGATGTGATCAAAACTGCCTCAAGTTCAAATACAAAGGTTGCCAAGGTAAAAAAAGATGGTACGGTTTCTGTAACAGGAACAGGAACATGTACAGTAACCTTTAAAGATTCCAAGAAGAGAACATATCGATGTAAGATAACAGTTGTGAAACCAACACTGAAAAATCAAAAAGCTACTCTGGAAGAAGGGGAAAGTATCCAGCTTGGTTTTAAGGAAAAGGGTGTTAAAGTAAGCTGGTCATCTGCTGATCAGAAAATTGCAACAGTAACAAAAACAGGTGTTGTCCAGGCAGTCGGAGAGGGAAATACATCGATCGTTGCCAAAGTAAAAGGAATAAAAATCTTTGCAAGGATTTTTGTTACGAAAAAATACGTGCAGGATTCCGGACATGAATACACCAGAGGTGAATGGGTAAAACTTCTTCTGGGTAAAGTTGGCTGCAAGTATGAAGAGCAGTTTGACAGCAAAAATTATTATTATGCTGATACCAGAGAAAATGAAAATGGAATCGCAGCAGAAATTGCAAAAACTATGGGAATCATTCCCGATGAAACCGATGAGCAGGATGTTCCATATTTTTATCCTGACGAATATGCAACAAGAGAGTTTGCCGCATATACAGCAGTAATGCTTATGGGATATGAAACTACGGATGAAGAACCGACATGTGCAGATGCGGCTCAGATCAGGTATAAAAATGTTGTAGCTATTGCACTGAAAAAGAATATGCTGTCTCTGAATGGAGATACCTTTGAACCGGAGAAGGCAATTAACGGAAATGATGCAGCTCAGATCTTAAAAGCTATCGACCAGATCACTGAGGACTCAGTAATCGATGAGAATTATGACAGCAAGGTTACCTATGCAACAAATGTAGTTGAAGTCAAAGATACTTCCAAAAATATATACAATGTTGTCCAGAACAGTGACGGAACTTATACGATCACAGTAAAAGATGGAAATGCTTATAAAAATCTGGAAACCGGAAAGGTTGTACTGTTTTCTGCAAAGGAAATGGGAACAGATACAGATATTGCATTAAAAGTCCAGAATATCACAAAGGACGGACAGGGCCGTCTGATCATTAAGGCCGGCAAACCGGATGATATTTCAGAGGTTTACAAATCAATTGATTTTGAAGGTGCAGGAATTGCAGATCCGGAAAATATGCAGGTAACTGCAGAGGGCGTTCAATATGAGTATATTCCGGAAAATTCAAGTGAGGTGCCGGCAGGAGGACTTACTCTCGGCGGAAGTATTCCGGTTCCAGGTAAATTGAAATTTGATCTTAATCATAAATTTAATGATAAGGTGAAGCTGTCCGGTTCTGTTGCTGTTACGATTCCGGATGTAAGCTGTAAGCTGGATGCCGGATTTAGCTGGGGAAAGATAGAGGTAAAGCATTTTATTGCGTCAGTTACAGGAAAAGCTGATTTCGAAGGCGGACTTTATATAAGTGGCGTGAATTCAGAGCAGCAGATCAAACATGCAAGTGGAACTATGGAAACAGTCAGCGATGTACTTGAACTGGGACGAGTTCCTATAAAGCTTGGTACAACTGGTCTTTCTGCAGATCTGGTGGTTTCTCTGTTTTATGATGTGTCCGGGCAGTTTGTTGTGAAATATTCCGTTGAAGCAACTGGCGGATATGAATTCAAAGATGGAAATGGAAGATTTATCCATGATTTCAGTCAGACTTTGACACCGGTCACAATAGAAGGATCTGCGAAATGCGGTCTTCAGTTTGGATTAAATCTGACTGCATTGGAGACATGGGATCTGGCAGGAATTGATATTAAGGTAGGACCTGCGGCAAAGGCAAGCGTATCCTATACAGTTCGTGATGCCGGAAATGTGCTTTGTTCTGATGTAAGAACCTATATTTACGCAGCGGGTGAGTTGAATCCGGATACGGTGGTCGGAAAGTTCCTGAAAACGGTATGGCATTATACGTTGTCCAAGGATTTTCTGTCTGATGATGACGATAATCCACTAAAATTGAAGGTTCATTTTGAAAATGGAACACTGGTAGATAAATGTACAGTCGGAGCCGGAAGCATTGAGGGAAGCGTTTTGGATTCAAACAGTAAAGCTCCTGTAAAAAATGCCAGCGTGGAAGCATATTCCGGAACAGTCAAGGTTGAAAAAACTTTCACGAAAGAAGATGGAACTTATTCATTTAATGATCTTGATGAAGGAACCTACAAAATTGTTGTCACAGCAACCGGTTACCAGAAATATGAGAGCAGTTCCATGGAAGTATCAGCGAACCAGATCACATACGCAGAATCTTTCCTGATGGTATCCAGAGCAGAAGCCGGAGATGGTGAGCTGAGTGGAAGATTTATTCATTCCATGACCGGTGGAAATATAGAAAATGTAACTTATGAATTACGTAAGGGCTGGGATAATATGATCGGAGAGACTGTGAAAGAAGGCGTATCAGCAGATGGAACCTATACGTTGACCGTGCCAGCCGGAAACTATACGCTGAATGCAAGCAATGAAGATTTTGTTTCTGCCCATATCAATGTTGTAGTTCAGGCAAATGCATGCAGTGAACGTGATGTAACAATGTCACCGACCAATATCAGTGCAGGAGATGAGGGACTTCTTCAGATCGTGCTTACATGGGGAGAAACTCCGCGAGATCTGGATTCTCATCTGCTGGGACCTGCTGATGAAAACGGAGATGACTACTTCCATGTATACTACAGGGATAAAAATGCATATTCAGAGGATGGAGATGTAATAGCAAATCTGGATCTGGATGATACAAGCAGCTATGGACCGGAAACAACAACCATATACAAAGGCTTCACCGGAAGAAAATATAGCTTTTATGTATACGATTATACAAACGGTGAAGATGATGCGAGTACAGAATTATCTGCTTCGTCAGCCAAAGTAACCGTTTACCGGGGTGGAAAACAGATCTACCAGGCAAATGTACCGGTTAACAGGGAAGGATACCTGTGGCATGTATTTGACTATGATGTACAGTCAAACAAGCTTATGCCAGTCAATACCTTTGTATATGATTATGAAGTGCCGGAAGCAAATGCAATGGAAGATAATTCAGGCATTATTTCAGAAACAGAAGCCCTTGAGATCATCCGAAACAGTGAAAAGAAAGCTGAAGAAGAGAGCAGCGAGGAACTCAAGATGAGTTCTGAAGAAGGAAAGACGGACGATAATACTGAGGAAGAGATATTTGATGATTCCAGTGAAGAGCCGGAGATATCAGAAAGTGGTGATACTGCTGAAGTAATTGAGTTTCCGAAGGACTCTGAAACGGAAGAAGAAAATGACGGAACAGAAGAGGATAGTGAGCGTGCGGAGGAGCTGCCGGTGGAAGATATTTATGAGGGATCAGAGGAGTTAGGTCTGGCAGGATAAAAATGTACTGTGATCGAACAGATCTCGCTGTTTGTGGCAGTACGCATATTCGGGCCCCATATGCCGGCACCGGAGGTAACGATGTTGTGCATAGTCCCCTTTTTCAGGTAACCGCAGGAATTTTCCCAGATCAGGCCGGTGATGATGTTCAGAGGGAACAGCTGGCCGTCATGAGTATGGCCGCAGAGATCAAGGTCTGCGCCTGCGGCTGCCACTTCATCCAGCTGACCGGGCTGATGATCCATAAAAATAATCGGGAGTGTTTTGTCAAGGTAGGCTGTAAGCTGGTCAGGATCCTTACGGGTGTCGGACATTTTTCGGCAGCGTGAAGGATCCTTACGGCCTGTCAGATAAAACCGTTTATCTATGAGGACGGTTTCGTCATCGAGAAGCCGGATGTTGGCAGATTCCAGAAAATTCCGCATTCTGGGATCATCATAATCTTTTTTTGCATTGCGGAAGGTAAAACCGGCCAGAATCGGTTCGCTGAGATCATGGTTGCCCCAACAGGCATAAACGCCGTATCTGGATTTCAGCGAACGGAGAATGGCCGCTGTTTTTTTCGGGTTTTTGATCCCTTCATATTCGTTATCAAAAATATCGCCGGCAATACAGATCAGATCCGGATCTTCGGCGTTGATCTTTTTTACAAGAAGTCCGGCATGTTTTTCTCCGATACTGTAACCGAAATGAATGTCTGCGATCAGGACGATCTTCAGGGAGTCCATTCCCTTCACCTGCTTGTCTATTTTCACATCATAAGTTTTTGTCTTAATATTCCACTGATTAAAAATCCCATAGAGACTGACACCAATGATCAGAAGGGTGCAGACAGCGCCTGTGACTACGAAGGCTTTCCTGGAATACATCCAGGCCGGATGAAGCGTATGCTTCAGGATCAGTCTGCAGAGATCTGTAGTTACGATTACGATCAGGATGTAAAGAAATGTTCCCTGAAAATAATTTGCCGTATTTTTCAGGAAGCGGTGGAGCGCAGGTGGCTTCCGGATGAGAAAACAGGTCAGAAGAGAAGTGGACAGAAAAATATAAACACCTGCAAAGCATGCCCGGAACGCAAAGGTCTGGAAAAAATGAGTGCAGGCACCCATCCACAAAATCATCCAGCGGACGATATAAATATTAATGAGAATATATAATGGTGCGAGAAAGATGGCAAGCATGGTGTGTGATACCTCCATTCGTGGCAAGCAATAAGCGGTGAGCAGGACTGATCGCTGCAGATACTTTTTGGATTGATACATAGCATTTCCATAAATTACTGCAGCATGTTCGGAATAACTTTTTTTGATGCATTGATTCATAGAACTGCTATAGTATACAGCAAATAATAATTTTTGGCAAAAGAACATATATTAGGAAAAAGAACGCTTATGGTGTTTTTATGAAAAAATATGCGCTTCTTCGATATTGTCTGGTGTTTTTAGCAATTGTTCTTCCTTATTTTTCGGCGGCAACCATTAATGGACCAGAGAGGGTCCTGGCAGAGAGGGTGCCGGATATGGAAGAATATCTCCCGGTCATTGTTTTTTCGCAGATTTCCCCGGATATGAAAAAAGAAACCATAAAAGCGCAGACTGTGATCGCACGGTCGAATATTCAAAGGTGGCTGGGTGAGGGGAAAAATCTGGCAGAGATCCTGAGGGAAAACGGAAGTACAGAGGAAGTCTGGAGATATTTTTTTGCAGAAAAAAGGCAGATCTATGAGCAGGCAGCAAAAGAGACGGATGGACAGGTACTTACATATGAAGGAAAAGTGAGGCTGACTCCCTGGCATAAGAGAAGCGCAGGGAAAACCCGCAGTGGGGAAGAAGCTTTTCATGATGAGGCGTATACATATCTGAAATCGGCAGATAGCAGTGAGGACAAAAAATCTCCGGATCGTATAAAAATCGTGGAAATTCCTGCGGGGCAGCTTTCCGGGGAGCTGAAGATCAAAAAACGGGACAGTGCCGGTTATGTGACAGAGCTTACGATTGGGGAAACACTTCTGGAGGGAGAAAGCTTTGCAGCGGGAATGGGACTGGAATCCGCGAATTTCAGTTTGAAGAAAAAGGATGATATTTATTATCTGCGAGTGCGTGGCAGCGGTCATGGTGTGGGATTTTCCCAGTTTGGTGGAAATGAGATGGCAAAAAACGGAAGCAGTGCGGAGGAGATCCTGAAAAAATATTTTCCGGAGATGGAGCTGAAAGCTGAGGATTAAAGAAAGTCAGGCATCCGAAGCAACGTCTGATAAAAAAATATTCAAAAAATGAATAGACAGCCATATTCTGGACACTCTATAGATATAGAAATGGTGACCGAAACGGCAGCTTTACTGTTTTTTCTGTTACTGAAAATGAACATATCAGACAGAGGTGGAAAGAATATGAAAAGTAAAATCGTGAGAGGTATTATCAACGGAGGTGTTCTGGCAGCAGTGGCGGCACTTGGGATTACTGTTTATCAGCTTGGAACAAAGCCCATCGCAGAAAATCCCCAGGAGGAAAATTCTGTACAGGTAGAAGAGAACGGGCTGGAAGAGGAGCTTTCGGACGGGGAAAACGCAGAGGATGCGGCAGCTGCCGGAGATGGCTGGCAGGATGTAGCACAGGATAAGATCTCTGATGGAGAAACCGGAGATGAAGCAGGTCTGTCAGGAGCTTCAGAAGCCGGAGCAGATGGAGTGACAGGAAGCATCCGTGAGACTGCAGGAAGTGGTACAGCCGAAAATGCAGCGGCAGATGCAGATAATGGAAGTGGTACGGAGGATAGGAGCGTGTCTGCGGCAGCAGGTGCAGACAGAAGCCGCACAGATGGCACTGGAAATACAGCAGATAATGCCGGAAATACATCGGCAGAGGGAGCGGTGAATAACGGAGCTGGAGCTTCCACAGATACCGCAGAGACCTCAGCTGTCGGAATTGCGGCACAGGCTTTGGATTTTACGGAGGATTCCATTATGGAATGGCCGGTCAGAGGAACGGTTCTTGTGGATTACAATATGGATGAAACCGTATATTATCCGACTTTGGATCAGTATCGTGTAAGCTCTGCCATTGCTTTGCAGGCAGTGGAGGATGCGCCGGTGTATGCGGCGGCAGATGGTCAGGTGCTTTCTGTTGTACAGGATGCCTGCACGGGAACGACTGTCACTATGGAGCTGGGAAATGGTTATCAGGCAGTATATGGGCAGCTGAAGGACCTTACTGTGGCAGAAGGTGACACAGTAAAGGAGGGCGAAGTGATCGGAAATATCAGCGCACCTACCAAATATTATTCTGTAGAAGGCCCGAATCTTTATTTTGCAATGAAAAAGGATGGCGTGCCGGTAGATCCGTTTGAATATCTGGAATGACAGGGAAAACCGAAAAATAGATATGCCGGGGAGATTTTTAGGAACAGAGTATGGAGGATACGGGATGGGAGGTATATGCATCCCGTATCCTCTGTGTTGTGAAGCGTATTAGTGAGAACGGAGTGAGCAGTAATAAAAATTTCCATTTACATAGGAAAAGAATCTTTTTTACAGGAAAGAAACCGTGTATAATCTATATTATAAATATGCATACAAGGACAGATATAACAGGACAAAAGAAGAGGTACATAAGTTATGAACATTAATGAAATAGCCAGGCTTGCCGGAGTTTCCAGAGCTACGGTATCCAGATATTTGAATAATGGATATGTCAGCAGTGAAAAAAAGGAAGTCATCCGCAGGGTAATCCAGGAGACAGGATATCAGCCATCCTCCCAGGCACAGACACTGCGGACCAAAAAAACCAGTCTCATCGGTGTCATCCTTCCAAAGATCAATTCAGATACCATAAGCCGTGAGGTGACAGGGATCAGTGATATTCTTACACGGAGAGGATATCAGCTTATTCTGGCCAATACCAATAATGATGTGGAAGAAGAGCTGAAATACCTTTCTCTGTTTAAAGAACGTCAGGTGGACGGAGTGGTTTTTATTGCTACCATGTTTACCAGAAAGCATAAACAGATGCTGAAGGATTATAAGGTACCGATCGTGATCCTGGGACAGCATCTGGACGGATATCCATGTATTTATCAGGATGATCATAAAGCAGCTTTTCAGGTCACGGAGAAGCTGGCGGAGAAGGGGAAAAAGTTTGCCTATATCGGCGTTACAGATAAGGACGAGGCAGTTGGTGCCTGCAGGAAAAAGGGTTTTATGGATGCTATCCATAAAGCTAAGCTGGAGGTCGTGCCGGAGAGGATGAAGATCGGAAGCTTTACCATGGATTCCGGGTATGAGATGGCGAAGGAGCTTTTTGAGGAGGAGCCTTCCATAGATTCTCTTGTGTGTGCTACGGATACTATGGCGGTGGGAGCCATGACTTATTTGAAGGAGATCGGGCTTCGCATTCCCGAGGATGTTCAGATTGCAGGGATCGGGGATGGAGTTCCGGGTAAGATCGTGGAACCGAAGCTGACAACGGTACATTTTTATTATAAGACCAGCGGAATGGAGGCAGCAGCCATGCTGGCTGATCTTATTGAGAACGATACCGGGATCAGCAAGGAAATAAAAATGGGATGTGAGCTTGTGGAACGGGAATCTCACAGGTAACAGAGAATATCCTCGCAGACAGAGGAAGAAATTATAAGTTATTGTGGAACAGGAGCAGATCTTTTGGGAGAAAAAGACCTGCTTCTTTTTGCGTGGTGCTGTGTTATGGCTGAGCAAACACAGAAAAATGCCAGATTTTTTCTGCGATGTCCTGACTGGTTTGTCTGTCTTGCATCTGTTCTTATGGAATATGTACAATTTTGACCGAAGAAATTTGTGAGATGTTGCGGATTTACAAATAATAATGCAGTAGTTATAATACAAGTAAGATATGAGAACGATTCCACATAAGAGCGCAAGCAACAACATAAAACAAACCATTGAAAAGTGCTAAAATCATCAAAAAACTTAAAAAAATGGAAAGATTACCGTTCCTTGTATGAATAGATATATGAAATCAATCTCATAAATAAATGAAAAACAATGGATCAGAGATAATAAATCCCGGGAAGCTGAAGAAAGAACAGACAGATCTGATCCGAAGAAAGGGAAAGCAGAAAGAGATGACTGTCCGGGAACAGTAGCAGAAAAGGAGGAAGGACATGGATTACAGAAAGACAGCACAGGAAATCTATGATCATGTAGGAAAGAAAGAAAACATCATTTCCGCGGCGCACTGTGCAACAAGGCTTCGTCTGGTCATTGCGGATAATGACAAGGCGGATAAGGAATATGTAGAGAACATCGACGGTGTGAAGGGCGTGTTTTTCGCACAGGGACAGATGCAGATCATCCTGGGAACAGGAGTTGTAAACAAGGTTTATGATGAATTTATCCAGATCGCCGGAATATCAGAGAGTAGTAAGGATGAGCTTAAGAAGGTGGCAGCATCCAAGGCTAATCCGATACAGAGACTGATCAAGACACTGGGAGATATTTTTGTCCCGATCATCCCAGCTATCGTAGCCAGCGGATTTTTGATGGGAATCATGGAAGCCCTGAACTTCATGGTAAACAACGGCTTCCTGAATATTAACACCAATGGTTCCATTTATGTATTTGCACAGCTTTTCAGTAACACAGCGTATACATTTCTGCCGATCCTTATCGCTTACAGTGGTGCGAAGGTATTCGGTGCCAACCCTTATCTGGGTGCGGTTATCGGTATGATCATGATCCATCCAAATCTGCAGAATGCCTGGACTGTTGCAACAGAGGGTGTGCAGGCAACACAGAAGGTATGGTTTGGACTTTACTCCATTGACATGGTGGGATATCAGGGACATGTGATCCCGGTTATCATTGCAGTCTGGGTACTGGCACAGATTGAGAAGAGACTTCATAAAGTCGTACCTGCAATGTTCGATCTTTTTGTAACACCGCTTGTCAGCGTTTTTGTAACCGGCTATCTTACACTTTCCATTATCGGACCGATCTTCGTAGCTGTTGAGAACGGACTTCTGGATGGGATCCAGTGGCTGATCGCACTGCCATTTGGAATCGGAAGCTTTATCATGGGTGCCTTTTATGCACCGACTGTTGTTGCCGGTGTTCATCACATGTACACTATCATTGACCTTGGACAGCTGGCCAAATTCGGCGTTACCTATTGGCTGCCACTTGCATCTGCAGCTAACATTGCACAGGGTGGTGCAGCTCTTGCTGTAGGCCTGAAATCCAGAAATCAGAAGATCAAATCCATGGCTGTTCCTTCTGCCTTAAGCGCATGCATGGGAATCACAGAGCCGGCAATCTTCGGTGTAAACCTCCGCTTCGGAAAGCCGTTTATCATGGGCTGCCTGGGTGGTGCATGCGGAGCACTTTTTGCCTCCATTAGCAGTCTTGGTGCCACAGGAACAGGTGTTACCGGTATCTTCGGAATCCTGCTGTGCTTGAATAATCCGGTTTCTTATATACTCATGTTTGTCATCGCATTTGGTGTGGCTTTTGTACTCACATGGATGTTCGGATATAAAGACGAGGTACAGGAAACAGCTGGGAAAAATATTGAAACAGAGAAAAAGGCAGGTGCTCCGGCAGAGAATGCTGAGATGAAATCTGCGGAGAAAAAAACAGCTGAGAGCGGTGTGCAGACTCTCTACAGCCCGCTTGAGGGAACTGCGATCCCGCTTTCAGAAGTAAAGGATGCAACCTTTGCATCTGAAGTCCTTGGAAGGGGCATGGCAGTGATTCCGTCCAAAGGTGAAGTAAAAGCACCCTGTGACGCTACGGTTTCTACAATTTTTGACACAAAGCATGCCATCGGGCTTGCAACAGAAAGTGGTCTGGAGCTGCTGATCCATATCGGCGTTGACACCGTTGAGCTTGGCGGTAAATTCTACACCGCTCATGTAAAGGACGGTGACGTGGTCAAAAAAGGCCAGACACTGATCACCTTTGATATGGATGCTATTAAGGCAGCCGGCTATGATGTGACCACACCGCTGATCGTAACCAATACCGATGATTATGAAGAAGTAAAAATGCTTGCAGAAGGAACAGTAAATAATGGTTCTGAAGTACTGGAGGTAAAATAAAATGAGTTCTCTGACCAAGGTCCTTGCAGAGGAAGTGCGAAAAATCGAGGAAACGGCAGCAGTTGCCAGGACGATGCAGACAAACCGTTTGACCCATCATCTGATGCCGCCTGTGGGATGGCTCAATGACCCGAACGGATTATGCTGGTACAAGGGAAGATATCATGTGTTTTTCCAGTATTCTCCGTTTGAGGCCAACGGTGGACTGAAATTCTGGGGACATTACTCCAGTGAAGATATGATCAGCTGGAGATATGAAGGGGTTCCGCTTCTGCCGGACAGCATTTATGACTGTCATGGTGTTTACTCAGGCTCTGCCATTGCGGAGAAAGATAAGCTTCATCTTTTCTACACAGGAAACATCAAGATGGATGGAGATTATGATTATATCAATAACGGAAGACAGTCCAGCACTCTTCATGTGGAGAGTGCGGACGGCCTTCATTTCGGAACAAAGGAGGTTGCAGTTTCCTGTGAGGATTATCCGGAGAATTACACCTGCCACATCCGTGACCCGAAGGTCTGGAAGGAGGGGGAAGAGTACCGGATGATCCTTGGCGGCCGTCAGAAAAGCGACCAGGGCGCTGTACTTTTTTACAGATCCGAAGATCTGAAGAACTGGAAATTTGACAGTGAGCTTACTACGGAGAAGACATTCGGATACATGTGGGAGTGCCCGGATTTTTTCACTCTTGAGGGACAGGAGGTGCTTTCTGTATCGCCCCAGGGACTGACCAGAGAAGAGTTCCGTTTTCAGAACATCTATCAGTCCGGATACTTTATCCTGAAGGATGGAAAGCCGGAGGAAAAAGCTTTCCGGGAATGGGATCACGGCTTTGATTTCTATGCACCCCAGACATTCCAGGATGGAAAGGGCAGGCGGATCCTGATCGGCTGGATGGGAATGCCGGATGCAGATGAGGAGTATGTGAATCCTACAGCAGAGAGCGAAGGCTGGCAGCATTGCCTGACTGTTCCAAGGGAAGTTACGTATAAAAACGGAATGCTTTATCAGTATCCGGTGGAAGAACTGAACGGGCTGAGAAAGACTGGCGTTTCTGTCAGCGGTTCCAGTGCGGAGATTCCGGTGAATGGACCGTTTGATCTGGATGTTCAGGTAAAAGGTGAGCAGGGTAAAGTGAGCCTTGGGGAAAATCTCTTCCTGGAATATCAGGACGGAGATGTGATCTTAACTCTCTCCGAGAAGGCCGGTGCCGGACGTAAAGTACGTAAGGCGCATGTTCCGTCTGGTGTGATCGAAAGCATCAGAGTTCTTGCGGATACTACAGCTGTGGAAATCTATGTGAATGGCGGAGAGGTTGTTTTCTCTTCCAGATATTATCCGGAAACGCAGGAACAGACTGTGAAGGTGGAGGCTGTGGAGTGTGATGGGAAGATTTATATGCTGAAGAATTATGTGATGGTGTAGGCTGGGCTTATTGATCGTGAAATACAGCAAGATCAGAATACGAATACCTATAGAGCAGCTGTGCAGTGAATTCCATATTCACAGAAATAAGAAATGACCGTATAATAAAGCAGGTGGGAAAATCCGCAGCCGGAATCCCAGCCTGCTTTATCTTTGTTATAAGTGAAATACATGAATTGTGCCGGCTGCTTGAGTATAGAAGGATGGCTGCTGAAGAAATGTTGGTGGCTGTCTTTACATAGAAAGAATGCGGCCGACTGGATGTTTGTTTTACAGGAGAGGAAATATCACGGAAGACAGATCACACTGTCCAGAAAAGTGTTCAGATATTTGTTTTACAGGAAGGCAAATATCAGGGTTGATGTTACTGAAGATGTACTGGCATTTGGCATTGTATTGCATAAATTTTTTACAGAAGAGGAGACTGCTATGAACTATACATACATCGTGCAGTGTGCAGACGGCACGCTCTACACCGGCTGGACAAACTGCCTTGCCAGGCGGATGAAAGCGCACAATGAAGGCAAAGCAGGCGCCAAATATACCCGGGCCAAAAGGCCGGTGAAGCTGGTGTATTATGAAGGCTTTGCCACAAAGGAGGAGGCCATGAGCCGGGAGTACCGGATCAAGCAGCTGACCAGGGAGAAGAAGCTGGAGTTGATGAGGTTTTGAATTTTGATAAACATTTTGATATTTCAAAAGGCTTCAAATGTGTGGAGCATTATGCAGCGGAACTGAAAGATAAGGATATGTATGTTCTGCTGAATCTTATTGGTATCTCAGCATAACAACTGAATCAAAGGTATCTCCATTGTCGATCCACTGACAGCTACCATCATTTTTTGCACAGATATCTTCAATTATGGACAGACCGAATCCATGGTTGGGGATATCTTTTTTTGATGTTTTGTGGTTGAATGGTTGTGCCGGATCTTTGCTGTTTTTCATGTGGACAGTAAGAAAACCGGCGGACATTTTTGATGTTACAGAGATAAACGGTGCTTCAGAACCGGAAGCGTTGCAGCTTTCTATTCCATTATCCAGCAGGTTGAAAAATATACTGCTCAGTTCCGAAGAGGGAATATTGGATTTCTCCGGAAGAAGAACCTCGTAGGTAACTTTGATATTTTTCTGCATGGCAAGAAATCTTTTGTCCGCAAGGATGGCGTTGATCAGGCTGTCCTGACAGATGGGATGGAAACGTTCTCTCTGAAAATCATCGGTTATGGCAGGCAGGTAGTCCTGGATCTTATCATATTCGTTCGTTTTCAGGTAATTCTGAAGTGTCTCAAGTTTCCGGATGGTAGACTGCTGGAATTCTAGAGTCTCCTGCTTTCTGGAAACAAACAGCTGCTCCTGTTCTTTCTGTAACTGTTCCTGCTTCTGAATAGCCTGAAATTTTGCCTCTTCCTGAGCATTTTTGAGCGATCGTCTGGCAAGAAGGTAGATCCTGCGGTAAGTGAGGGCCAGAAAAAAGAGAAGCATTATCTGGCAAAACAGAGCATATTCCTGTAGCAGAGCTCCCAGGAAAAGAGATGCCTGAACACAGAAAAGTTCTATAAAAAGAATAGTAAAGCCTCGTTTCATAAAGTCCTCTTTTCCGGCGGAAGTTCTGAAAGAATTGTTTCTAGATATACATCTGCCTCAAGATATTTTTGGGTGCGGATCAGATAATTCAGTGAAAAGAGATGGTTTTCCATATCGTGATTCCATTTTCGCACAGATTGATATTCTTGTTCCATTTCGGTTGTATATTCCAGCTGTTTCTGAAGAAAACTCATCTGCTGAACCAACAGTTCGTGTCTTTTTTCTCTGAGAGAAATGTTGTGAAAAGCCCTGGCTATGATCAGACAGCAGAGAAGATTGAGAAACCAGTACAATACGATCAGCCATTTTAACAAATGTAGCAAGAATTCTCCCACCTCTTCAGGTGGTGAGATGAATTGCACATCTGAGCATATCTGCTCAAAAAAATCTCTATAGTATAAAAGAAACACTTGTTCTCTCTTCCCTGATGTAGTATACTGAAAAGAACAATTAGTTCATAAATACATATCCGTC
>NZ_JANFYP010000043.1:0-15199 GCF_024460535.1 Blautia sp. MSK.18.38
AGATTCCCTCTCTGTCCCATCTCTGAAGCGTTTTTACAGAAACACCTAATAATTCAGCAAAATCTTTTGGTTTATAATTTGTGATATTTGATGTGTTCATAATATACCTCCATAAGTATATTTAAACACATTTAATATCTTTTTACAATATATTTAGTTACTTATATCATCCTCCTGCGCTTACCCAGCCTCCGAACAGTTCCGGTGCAAGGTCGATCTCACAGGCATCCAGCACATCTTTTAGCTGTGAAGGATTGCTGACACCGGTTACAGGCACAGTCTGGAATGGCTGATTGAAAAAGTATGCCAGAGACAGGGCCTGCAGGCTGTGGCCGGTTTCTTTCTGCAGCTTTAACAGCTTCTGATAGGTGCGAAGGTTTGTCTCGTTCCAGTAGGATCTTTTCATACTTTCTGAAAGACCTGTGATCTGTGTTTCCTTCTCCCGCATCCAGGATGCATCCACCTCTGCATCTGTACAGGAAAGCCCCATTTTCTGAAGTTTTGAAAAAAATCCCATTGCAGTGGAAGAAAACGGAACGGAAGCAGCGCCTGTCTCACAGTGCCACTGATATTCTTCCCTGGAAAACTCCACAAGTGTAGGATCCGGATTTGTATTTCCTCCGGGATTGATTCCTGCAAGACTCCACTGATTGGATACTGCTGTGATCCCTGAAAGATTTCGTTCTCTCAGACACTGAGCAATTTCTTTCAGCCTCTCTGTGCGGTAATTGGAAAATCCATAATAACGGATCCGGCCTTCTTTTTTCAATTCTTCCAGAATATCCACGATTTCCTCTACCTGTTTCTCCGGATCATCTCTGTGAAGCCAGTAAAAATCCATCTCATCTTTTCCCAGTGTGCGGCAGCTCTCATCCAGGTCCATGCGGATATCTTCTTTGTTCACTCTGCTGCGGCCCGGATCCTCAAAGGAATAGTGCGCGCCCTTCGTTGCCACAATAACTTTTCCCTGCATGCCACTCTCTTTCAGCCATTTTCCTATGATCTTCTCACTGCAGTTTCCATGTCCTTTTAGCCATTTGCAATAGACATTTGCCGTATCAATAAAATTTCCGCCTGCCCATACAAAGGCATTCAGAATCTCAAAGCTTTTTTCCAGGTCTGATTTATCTCCAAATCCTGCTGTTCCGAGGCAGATAGGACTGATGTTCAGCTCTGTATTGTTCAGCTGTATATATTTCATCTACGTAACCTCCCGTATTCATATATATCTTTTTCTATTATAACTTTTTTCCGTAGATCCGAACAGTATATTTCCCAACTATCCATATACTATGGCACAAAAAAATCCTCCGGCACATGCATGCCGGAGGATTTGATATTCCGTTATCTTAACAATATGATTTATTTGTAAAGTGGTCCATAGTTCTTGCAAGCGCGGAAGTCTGCACCCTCTTTTTCCATACCGAATGCGTTCCAAGCTGCCGGACGATAGATATCCTTCTCAGGAACGTTGTGCATGGATACCGGGATTCTCAGCATAGAGCACATTGTGATCAGGTCTGCACCGATGTGTCCGTAGGAGATCGCACCGTGGTTAGCACCCCAGTTGTTCATTACATCGTAAGCTGTTTTGAACGGTCCCTCTTTGCCATCGCATCTTGGAGCGAACCATGTACATGGCCATGTGTAATCTGTACGTTTCCAGAGCTTGTCAGATACCTCTTCCGGAAGGGCTACTGTCCATCCCTCTGCGATCTGAAGAACCGGTCCAAGTCCTTTTACAAGGTTCAGACGGATCATAGTTGCAGGCATCTGAGCACGTGTTTCATAACGGCTGGAGTATCCGCCTCCACGGAAGTATCCGTTGTCGGCCATACACCACTCTGTATTGTCCATGATTGCTTTCTGGTCTGCCTCTGTAACATCCCACCACTGTTTCATAACTGGTGTTCCGTCAGCCTCTTTAGCCTGTCCGTTAGCATCCAGGCAAGCAGCACCGGAGTTGATCAGATGAAGGAATCCGCCAGCTTCTTTGGCAACACCCTCAAGGTCATATCCTGTAGCTTTCTTAACTGCCTCCGGGCTCCAGTATGTACGAACATCAGCGAAGATCTGAGCACGTCCTGTAAGAAGTTTCATGAACAGCATTCCAAGTCCGTTGAGAACATCGTTCTCTGTAGCAAGGATGTACGGCTCACGAGCGCCATTCCAGTCGAAGGATGTGTTCAGCATAGCCTCTGCGAAGTCACCGTTCGGATAGAAGTCTGTCCACTGTCTCTGACCCTGGAATCCAGCTGCAAGAGCATTGTGTCCGATTGCTTCCTCGGAGAATTCCGGAGCAAGATTATCACAGCCGTTCATCAGCTCTTTGATGATAACTGCCATCTTAACAACAAACTCGAACTGCTCCTCTTTCTTCTCTGGTGAGAACTGAAGCTCTTCCGGGTTCTTGTCCCAGCCGATCTTGCAGGTCTCTTTTGCCCATTTGAGAGCTTTCTCAAACTCTTCGTGATCGTAGATACCCTCTGTCATACGACGGATGATCTCTACCTCATCAACAGACTCAACTCTCATTCCGAGATAGGATTCGATAAAATCAGAATCGATGATAGATCCGCCGATACCCATTGTTACAGAACCGATCTGCAGGTAGGATTTACCTCTCATGGATGCAGCTGCAACTGCTGCACGGCCGAATCTTAACAGTTTCTCTTTAACGTCTTCCGGAATGGATGTGTCGTCAGCTTCCTGAACGTCATGTCCGTAGATACCGAATGCCGGAAGACCCTTCTGTGCATGTGTAGCAAGAACGGATGCCAGATATACAGCACCAGGTCTCTCTGTTCCGTTGAATCCCCATACAGCCTTGATGGTCTGTGGATCCATATCCATGGTCTCAGCTCCGTAGCACCAGCATGGTGTAACTGTAAGAGTGATATCTACACCCTCTTTACGGAATTTATCCGCACATGCAGCGCTCTCACCAACACGTCCGATGGTGGTATCAGCAATAACAACTTTTACAGGCTCACCATTTGAATATTTCAGGTTCTCCTCGAAAAGCTTTGCTGCGGATTTGGCCATGTTCATAGTCTGATCTTCCAGAGATCCTCTTACATCGAGGGCTCCTCTACGTCCGTCGATGGTTGGTCTGATACCGATAACCGGATAGCTGCCTACTAATCTGCTCTTTGCCATAGTAACAATTACCTCCTAAATTTATATTCACTATTATAACTTACTGTTTTTTTACGTTCCAACAACTCCTGTCTGAACTATGCTTTTATTATACGATTGCATCTTTTAAATTACTTGTGTTATAATAGCAAAAAACAGTACAATATTCACTTTTTCATATGAGTTCCTAAAAAAACTATAAAATTTAAGAAAGAAGGGTTGTATTTTGCACGATCTTGGAAGAAATGAGGACAGACTTCGAGGTACCTATGAATTTCCTTTTGAATTCCACCACATTGACAGCAGCCATCCACGCTATGTCATGTCCTACCACTGGCATGTAGAATGTGAAATCATGCGTGTATTACAGGGCACTCTCACCGTCACTTTAGACGAAAAAAGTTTTACAGCAAAAGCCGGAGATGTGATTTTTGTCAATAGTGGAGTTCTGCATTCCGGAATTCCTCAGGATTGTATCTATCAGTGCATTGTTTTTGATATGAACATGTTTCTGAAATTTAATTCCGTCTGCACAGAATATATGCAGAAGATCAGCCACCAGGAGCTGCTGATCTATCACCATTTCACCGAAAAGCAGCCTGATATCCAGAGAGCGGTGAACTCTCTTTTTGATTCTTTCTGGCAGAAGAAGCCAGGATATGAGCTGGTTGTGTTTGGACAATTTTACCACTTTTTCGGATTGGTTTTTGGTAATCATTACTACCTGGAAAGCCTGCGGAAAACCAGACGAGATTACAAGCGCATTGTCCAGCTGAAGCAGGTCGTGGAATTTATTGAAAAGAACTATGCCAGCCCCATTACCCTGCAGGAGCTTTCCGCTTCGGTTTCCATGTCTCCCAAATATTTCTGCCGGTTCTTTTCCGAGATGACGCATCAGACACCAATGGATTACCTCAACCGCCAGCGGATCGAGCAGGCCTGCTGCCAGCTGGCTACCACCGATGATTCCATCACGGAGATTGCCTATCGGAATGGCTTTAATGATCTGAGCTACTTTATCCGTACCTTCAAAAAGTACAAGGGGATCACCCCCGGCAAATATAAAAGACGCTGAAATATTTTTCCACGTCTTAATGGCACATACCAGAGTATTACATGACAAAAAGCAGGATTTCGCACATATTGCGGATATCCTGCTTTTTGAGGAATTGGGCTGTTTTATGTAAATACAGCTTTTTCGGCCTGGCGGAGAACAGTCATGCCGGAACGGATTCCCGTTTTGCAGACGGGCTATGTTCATGTCTTTATGAATACATGCTACTCTTCTGTATGAGAAAAAAAGCCGGCAGGGCAGATTTTCTGCATGAAAAAGCCGACGCAGATCGTGAAGGAGCTTGATCTCTGTTCACGCAGTGACCAGCACCAGATTATGTCTTAATTGAAAGCGGATACGATCATCCACCTCACTGCTTGCTTCTGACCAACGGATATCTCACACAGTCGGTCCATCTACTCGAAGGGATTCCACTGCTGCATAGAACTCTGCTTGCGAAATGCCTATACGCTGCACCGGAACGTGCAGCAGAAATATGATACAGTTAAAAACGATCCGGCCGCACTATAGCCGCCGGATGTTTCCTGCTTGTCTTATTCTAACAAATGTCTCTTTAAAATGCAAGAAATTTCAGAACATTTCGCTCTTCATTTTCCGACGGCAAAAGTCTATTTCCTACAGATTTTTCACCGCGTCTATAAACCTTTTTCCGTATTTTTCGTACTTGTGCCTGCCGACTCCTGTCACATTCAGCATTTCCTCCTCGTTTCCGGGCTTCAGAATGCACATATGGATAAGGGTTTTGTCGGAAAAGACCATATAAGGGGGGATTTTTTCCTCTCTGGCGATCTCCAGGCGAAGAGCACGGAGCTTCTGAAAAAGGGGCTCATCCTGTTCTCCCAGCTCCCCGACTGCAGATTTTGGAAGTCTGCTCCGTTTCTCTTTTTTCTTCGTCTCCAGCTCTTTTGACATTTTCATTGTGAGGATATGCTCCTCCTCCAGAAATGACTTGGAAGCGGCAGTCAGCTTCACTATCGTATATCCGTCATCCGTCAGATGAAGATATTCCTTCAGTACCAGATAATTAAAGATCTGCCGCAGCCGGTGTGCCGGAATCTTTGCACAGACTCCATATTCCGGATTTCCATCCATCTCATACTGCCGGATCTTCGCCGTAGATGCGCCGCGCAGAGTATCCAGGATCACGTTCACTCCGTATCTCTGACCACTGCTTTCCACGCACCGGATCATTGCCCTGGCCTCCTGGCTCACATCCTGCTCTTCAAACTCGGTCTGGCAGTTCAGGCAGTTTCCGCAGTAGCTTTTTCCGTATTCCCCAAAATATTTTAGGATGTACTCACGCAGACAATCATGGGTAAAGCAGTAAAAGGTCATCTGCTTCAGCCTCTCCTGATCACGCTCCCGGACAAGGCGCCAGGCTGCCGCTTCCATTTCCTGGTTATCCTGTCCTCTCTCGATAAGATACTGATTGGTAACCACATCCTTCCCGCTGTAAAGCAGGATACATTCCGCAGGATCGCCGTCACGGCCCGCACGGCCTGCTTCCTGATAATAGCCTTCCATGTTCTTCGGCATATTATAATGAATGACATAACGTACATCGGACTTGTCGATTCCCATTCCAAATGCATTGGTGGCTACCATCACACGACAGCGGTCATAAATAAAATCATCCTGATTGTTCCGGCGTTCCTCATCGGAAAGTCCTGCATGATATCTGGTGGCCGTGATGCCGTCACGGATCAGCTTTCCGCAGACCTCCTCCACCAGCTTTCTGGTAAGACAGTAGATGATTCCACTGTCGTCCGGATGCTCCAGTATGTAATCGTGTACTTCCTTATATTTATCTTTCGGTGTTTTCACTGCAAAATAAAGGTTTTCCCGGTCAAATCCTGTGGTTGTGCAAAAGGGATCCTGAAGCCCCAGAAGTCTTGCAATATCCTCCCTGACCTCCTTCGTGGCTGTAGCTGTAAATGCACCGATCACCGGTCTTTTTGGAAGCTGTGCCACAAACTCTGCGATCTTCAGATAGCTTGGCCGAAAATCCTGTCCCCACTGTGATACACAGTGTGACTCATCCACTGCGATCATGGAAATATCCGCGCTCAGCGCAAAATCCAGAAACGCCTCTGTGGTAAGCCTCTCCGGTGCTACATAGATGATCGGATATCGTCCTGCCTTTGCATAGCGCAAGGCTGTGAAATACTGCCCCTGCGTCAGAGAGCTGTTGAGGTATGCTGCTGAGATACCGACCTGGTTCAGGCTTCTCACCTGATCCTTCATAAGGGAGATCAACGGTGATATTACCAGTGTGATCCCCTTCATCATCAGTGCCGGTACCTGATAGCAGATTGATTTTCCTGCGCCGGTTGGCATCACTGCCAGAACATCTCTTCCTGCAAGAAGCGCGTCGATCACCGCTTCCTGCCCTTCTCTGAAAGTATCATACCCGAAGTGGGTCTTTAAAAGTTCCTGTTTCGTCATAAATCGACATGATCCTTTCTGTTACGTTCCCACCGGAACTGTAACGCTTCTCTTTTTCATTGTCGAATCGCTGCTGTTTTCCGAATATTTTATTTTAACATATTTACAGATAAATTGCCAATTGATACAAAAAAATCACAAAGCACTTCCTCCCTGGTTTCCTGTTATAATGATATAAGAGAAAGAGTCTGTTTATACTGTTCCGCAGCAGAGGACCATGAATTCATGGAGTACCCGGGCCTCTGTTCAGTAACAGCCGGTATGCTCATAAAAAAAGGAGGTTTGTTATGTGTAAAAGAAAAATAAAAAACATCGAAGCAATTTTTTTCCTGTTTCTTTTTTCCGTTATTGTGCTCCTGCTTCCCCAGGATGCCCACGCCAGAGTCCGGGTCGTGACCAAAGGAACCACTTCCACTATCCGTGATACCGACGGTGTGATCGAAGATGAGTCTTCAGACATTAATTTCCCGATCAACATCAAAAATGCAAACTGCCAAAAACGGATCTATGCCGTGACAGTCCGTGTAAGCTTTTATTCACCCAAGGGAGTCATCCCAAAAAGCACCACATTTTCTATCGATGGGATCAATGTGGTTAAGCTGAGCACTTCAAATTATACACCGCTGGCATACAAGGAAACCTTTTTCATCTACGATGACAACATAGAGGATGGCTACTTGGAGTTCGATTTCGGCAATAAAAAATGTCCGGTACCGGTAGACTGTGACTATGAGGTTACCATCAAACAGGCAGTGCCTGAAATTTTTATCACCAACAACAATTATCTGAATCAGAGCATCCGAACCGGAAAAACCACTTCCATCGGAATCGAGATTTCTGATCCCTACGTAAAAACCATCAGCAAATCAAAATTCAAGGTTACTTCTTCCAACAGCTCTGTTCTCAAGGTACAAAGCATCACTCAGGATTCCAAAAAACGCAGCCGTTTCACAGTTACCCTGAAGGGCATGAAAGCCGGATCCGCAAAGATCACTTTATCCTATCCAAAGGCCGCAGCCTGTAAGCTGACCGGAAAAGTAACCTCGTCTTCAAAAACCGTAGCAACCTTCCGCGCTTCCAAAACTACACTCAAGGTTGGTTCCAAGGTCAGCATGCGTTCCCTTATCAATCTGAAGGGTGGTACCAGTCTGACCATCAAAAATGCAAACTCCAGCAAGCCTTCCGTACTTGCCATTTCCGGAAACTATCTCGTCCCAAAGAAAAAAGGGTCAGCCACGGTTACCGCAAATTTAAACGGTGTCAATCGTAAGATCACTATTACCGTATCCGCACCGGCCGCCAAACCTACCGTCAAAAATCTGAAGATCAGTGTTGCCGGTATCAAGTATGGTCCCAATGACATGAAGACCTATTATACCTTAAAATTCACCAATACTTCTGCGAAAACCGTCACCACCGCAAAAGTAAAGATCACCACCGGTTCCGGTATCTATGACCAGATGTACTGGACCAAGAACCTGACACTGAACCTGAAACCCGGAAAAACCATGACAAAAACCTATTTCATCCAGAACATGGTCCAGGCACCGGAAAAAAGTGATATTTCCGTTAAATGTCTGAAGATTAGCTGGAAGTAAATAATTCAAAAGGGACGTGCCGCAGTATTGATTTAAAAATCATCACTGCAACACGTCCCTTTTATTTATTCTCTCTGAGCTGTCTATACGTTTTGTTTTTATCCTACAGTACCTCATTCAGTACCTGCAGTCCATACTCTGCGAGGCTGTTATCCTCTTCGCCGGTACCGCCGCTGATACCAAGACCGCCGATGATGGTGTCTCCAACCTTCAGGGGTACACCACCTCCGAATATCACAATATTGTCACTCATTTTTCCAAGACCATAAAAGGTCTGACCCGGCTGTGTCAGTCTGGAAAGCTCCATGGTGGACATCTTCACTGCAACCGATGTATAAGCCTTCTTCAAAGCCACCTCAAAGCTTACAAGAAAAGATCCATCCATCACATGAACCGCAACTGGATTTCCATCCGGGCTGCATATCGCAATTACAGAAGGCTTGTTTCTTCTCAAAGCTTCCTGCTCGATCTTCTCAATAAGCCTCTTGGCAGAATCCAATGTGATACGACCCTGGATACCCATACGCTTCAGCACTTCCTGGATCATCGCCGTGTTTGCTGCTATACTGTCATTCTGTGCCATCGCCGTATTTCCTCCCACTGCTGTCGTCACAGTCCCATTCTGCACATCAAAAGCCTGTACATCCCTTTTCTGCACCATCTGCGAATCCTGTGCTCTTACATCCACCGCCGATGTACCCGCTGCAACATCCGCACTACTTCCAACAGTTCCTACAGCCTCTACCCCAACATTAGCTTCAATCCCAGCAGTTTCTGCTTTCACAGATTTCTGAACACTTCCAGAAATATCTGTCTTCTTCTCTTCGATCTTCGCAACATCCACATACCTTGCCAGCACATAAAAATAATCTGACAGACGGTTCATATATTTCTTGGCTCCGGTATCCGATCCAAACTTCACACTGACCAGCGCAAGCTCTCTCTCAGCCCTCCGCGCCACAGCTCTTGTCACATCGATCTCAGCCGCAACTCGGGAATCCCCCGGAAGAATCGGAAGCCTCTCTCCGGAAAAAATCTCTTTCATCCGGCCAATCTCCTCCTCCAGAAGCTCCGTCCGGTCTTCACTGACCTTAAACTCCCGATTATAAGGATCAGAAACCCCATCTATGATCTTCTTCAAAGTCTCCGAGATCTTCTCCAGCATCCGGACAACATCCACATCATCAACCAGAACCCGCACAAGCCCAATATGACTCATCAGCTCCTCAACTGACCCCATCAGACAAATCCGATCATCCGACTTTGAAACATTCTTCGTATGGGAAAGATCCGTCATCCCCTTATCACCATACCCGGTATAAACCTCCATCCCAGCTCAACCTCCCAGCAACTCCTGATAAATAATCCCACCCATATCAGACCAATTTTACAATCCTCGAAATGCTACGCATACCACAATCATCCCGGCAAACCAGGCGCGGCGTCCACAAACGCGCCCACGTATTCCACGCAAACGTAACACACACCACAACCATCCCAGCAAACTAGGCGCGGCGTTCACAAACGCGCCAGCCTCCGCCAAAACGTCACACATTCAAGGCGCCCACGGCGCCCCATCGGCACAACGTTCAACCCGGAACAACCGCAGCATACAGGCACAAGTCAATACCCTTCCGCCCGTCACAGTCAAGCACTCTAAAAAAAGCCCGAGGGGTGTGCAGAGGGGCCGCGGCTTTGCGGCCCCTTTGCGGTTTTCATCTTTTATCAAAAAGACCAAAGTTTAGTATAAATCTTAATAATATCCTCTTTCTTCGGTACACGCGGATTTGCCGCTGTGCAGGCATCCGCAAGTGCCATATCCGCCATCTTATCAACCGCCGCAAAATAAGCATCCGGTGTGATCGTCTTCATCTCTTCGATGGTAAGCGGGATATTCATCTCTTTCTGCATAAACTGAATCCAGTTTACAAGAGATCTTACGCTCATAACTTCGTTATAATTGCTCAGTCCAAGAAGATGTGCAATATTGGAATATCTCTTTACTGCCGGAAGATATTCTTTCTGGCTTCTGCTGCGTTTGTTGATATTTGCATTATATTCAACAATATGCGGCAACAGCATCGCATTAGCTCTTCCGTGAGGAATATGGAAAATAGCACCCAGCTGATGAGCCATACTGTGAGTAATTCCAAGACCTGCTGCATTGAAGGAAAGTCCTGCCAGACAGGACGCTACATGCATCTTCTGTCTTGCATGCATATCATTACCGTCAACATATGCACGATAAAGATATACGCCACAGATCTCGATTGCTTTCTCTGCAAGTGCAGATGTAAACTCATTATGGTTGATGCTGACATAAGACTCAATTGCATGAGTCAGAACATCCATACCCGTATCTGCTGTAATCGCAGGCGGAACACTGCGTACAAGCTCCGCATCCAGAATTGCCTCATCAGCGGTCAGGCTGTCTGAGATCAGCGGATACTTCACATGTGCTTCTGTATCATTTACAACTGCAAAAGAAGTAACCTCGGAACCGGTACCACTTGTTGTAGGAATGGCAACCAGTCCGACTTTTCCGTAATTATTGATCTTCAGGGCAAACTCACGGATTGCCTTGGAAGAGTCGATGGCAGAACCACCACCTACTGCAACAATAGCTTCCGGCTGATACTGAAGGAATTTCTTAACTCCTTCGGCAATTTTTCCAACCGGTGCATCCGGAACAACATCACAGAAAATATCAAATTCTTTTCCACCTGCCTGAAGCGGTTTTGTGATCATATCGATCATTCCGCTTTTTACAACAAACGGGTCTGTGATAACAAGGACTCTTTTGTATGGAATATCTCTCAGTCTTCCCAGGGCATCAGCTCCAAAATGGATGGCTGTTTTCATTTCAAATGTATTCATAGAAACTGCTCCCTCTCGTCATACCGGAACACAGGTCTCTTTTGTCTGCCTGTGGCCGGATAAAGTAAAGCGGATCTCCGCATTCCGCATACACTGCATGCTCATGAACACAATCGTTTTCCGATATATGTCCAACCTATTTCGGGTAGATGCATTCGATCTTATGCGCGCTGAAATGCTTCAGCCACTTTTCAGACGGTTTTTTGTCTGTGATGACCGTCTCGATATCCCGCAGCTGTCCTGCCACGGAAAAAGCAGTCTGATCAAATTTTGTGCTGTCTACCACCAGAATACGCATTTTTCCGGAATTGATCATGGCTTTTTTGGTTGTTCCAAAGGCTTCTTTGGATTCCATGATCCCCATATCCTCGTTTAATGCCTTACAGGAAAAAATAACCTTGTCCACATAATAAGAACGGATCACTTCCTCGGTTCTGGCACCAAGAAATGCAAGATATCCTTCCTTCATCACTCCACCGGTGGAAATAATATTCCAGCCGGATACATCCGAGAGCTCCAGAAGGATCTCCATAGAATTGGTAACAACGGTGAGACGTTCTTTTTCTTTCAGCGCCTTGGCCACAAAAACTGCCGTTGTGCTGGCATCCAGAAAAATGTGATCTCCGTCATTCACCATGGAAGCAGCAATCTCCGCCATTTTCTGCTTTCCCTGTACATTCTGGTTTTTACGAACATTAAATGGTAAATCAATACCGACATCTTCGTTGATCACCGCACCGCCATAACTCTTTGTGGCAAGTCCCTCTTTTTCCAGCTTGTCCAGATCACGGCGGATGGTTTCTTCTGAGACACTGTAAAGCTGGCTTAGTTCACTTACAACAACCCTTTTCTCTTCCTGTAATTTCTCGAGAATCAGATTTCTTCTCTCTAATGCTAGCATAAGATGCCTCCTTTTCAGATGTCATTGCAGGGATACCCTTCAAAAGGATATCCCTCAGATATAAAGACAATATTAAAGGATCGTATCGATCATTCTCTTGTCCGGATGAGCGATCACTGAGGAATCCATGTACATTCCTTTTTCAGCTACCAGCTCTTTTGCTCTTTCGATAGAAGCCTCCACTGCAGAAACCTCGCCGGTAAGAAGCATGTATGATTTACCGCACATACCCTTGGCGATACGAAGCTCGATCAGATCAACGATAGCTGTCTTAGCTGCCTGATCTGCCGCCTCGATGATAGATGCTGCATCATAGGTCTCAAGAATTCCCAGGGCACTAATCTCCTCGACCTGTGTGGTTCCGTAGATTGCCGGGAAAATGGACTCATGTGGATTGCCCAGTACAAAACTGTCAATACATTTGTCCTCGTATGTTGTTACAGCTGTGTCTACAGCAGCTTTTACTGCGCTTAAATCTCCGGTGATAATTGCAATATATTTTCCCGGACATACTGTCTGCGCCTCCACGATCTCTACTTCAGATGTCTTAACCATGGCATCTGCTGCAGTGATACCAGCTGGTGTGGTTTTAAACTCAATCATTCCGATTGCTCTACTCATTTTGTGCACGTCCTTTCTAATTTCTTGCAATTACAACATGGCGGTCTGTCACTTCTGTAACCTTACCGCTGATGGTTGCATGGATTCCGACACTTAATCCCTGTGCAGGCTGTGCGATCATCTGGCCTTCTGTTACCATATCGCCTACATTTACGATTGCCTGTGCCGGTGCACCGATATGCTGGCTTAAGAGAACCTTTACCTTCGATACGTTTACAAGTTCTTCCTGAAGCGGTGCATCCTTGTCATATTTGGTAAGTCCCAGACGTGCCATCAGACGCTCCTCAGGAACCTTGCGGTATTCTCTGGACTCCTGAACCGGCTTCGGCTGAACACCCTGAGGTGGTCTGATCCCTGCCTTACGAAGTCCGCCCTTCATATCTGCAAGCAGTGTTCTCGGAGCCAGGCTCTGCGGACACGCATACATCTCGCAGACACCACAGGAGCTGCAGAATGCAGAATTGATATAAGGATTTACATTTCTGAAATCCTGATTGGATGCTGCCATCATGAACATTGCCGGATCGATCGGGTGTCCCAGATTATGTCTCGGGCAAAGATCTGTACATGTATGGCAGTGGCAGCAGATCGATGCTGCTCTCTTCAGATCTATAGAAGAAGTCCGCTGCTTCTTCATGACAATAACATGGTCCTTTGGAAGAACCAGGATTGCATTCGTTGTTTTTGTAACCGGGTCTGAACCATTTCCGATACGTCCCATCATCGGGCCGCCAACGAAATATACAGGATCCTTTACAGTTGTACCGCCTGCCTGGGCAACAACCTCTTCCAGTGTACATCCCAACGGAACCTTCACTGTAACAGGGTTCTCAACCTCAGCAACAACGGAAACATATTTACATGTGACCGGTTTATGTTCTTCTACCGCGCGGTATACATTGTAGAGAGTCTCTACATTAAATACGGCTACTCCCTGCTCGATCGGCAGTCCTCCGGGCCGTACCACACGTCCGGTTGCCTCATAAATAAGAACAACCTCATCACCCATCGGATAAACCTCATCCAGAAGATGGATCTTAACCCTCGGGAATTCTTCAATATGCTGATTTAAAGCATTGATCGTCTGTACATAAGACTTTTTGATTCCGATAATGGCCTGTGAAGCTCCTACCGTCTCCGCAACCATATCGAATGTTTTCATGATCTCGTATGCGTGCTTCTCCAACAACTGTCTGTGAAGTTTCAGTAATGGTTCGCACTCTGCACAGTTCATAAGAATGGTATCCGCTTTGTCTGTCAGTTTCATGTATGTAGGGAAACCTGCTCCACCTGCTCCGACAACACCATTCTCCTGCATAATTTTCTGTAATTCTTTGATATCCATGGCGTTACTCCAATCCTGCACCGTCGTCTACGATACCGACGATGGCGGCATCTACCGGTGCTGTTTCTACGCCGCAGCCAATTCTTGCTGCGCTTCCTTGTGCCACCAATACATATTCGCCGATTCCCGCACCGATGATATCAATAGCGACAATCTGGCTGTGCTCGGCTTTCATATGATGCACCGGCTCCACGATCATGAATTTATTTCCTATCAGTTTTTCACTTTTTCGTGTGGAAACAATACTTCCAACTACTTTGCCTACGATCATATGAGCCTCCGTTTTTCTCTATATCCTCTGCTGGGGATGCCGGAAATGGCATCCCCGAAGGAGGAATATTATTTGATTATGGTAACTGTATTGCCTGTGGCAATTCTTGCTGCATTTGCTTCATCTGTATCAATATGCATTTCCAGTGTAAAGCTGTCATCAACACGGATCTTAACCTGATTAAAGATCGTTCCGCGCTCATTGTCAGCTTTAACGGAAACAACATCACCATCATGTACACCCGCAGCCTGGGCATCCTTCGGAGCCATGTGAATGTGACGCATAGCCACAATACATCCCTCTTTCAGATAAATGGCACCTTTCGGTCCGACGATGGCGATCGGTGCACTTCCTGCAAGATCACCGGACATACGTACCGGAACCTTCATTCCCAGCTTGATCGCATCTGTTGCGGAAACCTCAACCTGTGATTTACTGCGGACAGGTCCGAGGATCCTTACATTCTCGATCGCACGGAGCTTCAGTCCCACAATGGTAACTGTTTCGTTGGATGCAAACTGTCCGCCCATCAGATCCTTTTTCTTTGTGAGCTGATAGCCTTCTCCGAACAGCGCCTCCACATGCTCCTGTGTCAGGTGAATATGTCTTGCGGAAACTCCGATAGGAACAACGAAACCATTGCCCTTGTCTTCGTTTTTGTTGATCGCATCGATCACCATTTTTGTGATCATTTCAATATTATTCGTTTCCAAGAGTACACCTGCTTTCTTTCGGTTTCATGACTGAACTTAACTCAAAACACACCGGCCGGAAGCCTTAATGGCCCTCAGGCCGGTGCGTCTTGGAACTGATCAGTTAGATTATTTAAGAACCGGAAGGATTTTCTCTACGTCTGTATGAGGTCTCGGAATTACGTGTGTAGCTACAAGCTCTCCAAGTCTGGATGCTGCTGCGCTTCCGCTCTCTA
>NZ_JANFYP010000044.1:0-14243 GCF_024460535.1 Blautia sp. MSK.18.38
CATGGAATCGAGGTGTCTTTCTTTTATGCAAAATCACGAACTTGCTCATTTATAGTATTAAAATCATTTAATGCACCTCCATATTGTCTTGGGCGTATATGATGAATTTGAACACTTGACCAGAAGGAAGAAGGCTGTTTTCCATATTTTTCTTCATATTGTTTTATATACTTTGATCTTCCATTCCATGTAGGAGATTTCGCAAGCTTTTTCCAAGTGGTGCTAATTGTAGATTCAGCATCTTTTTTAGATACGGGATCAACATATTGAGGGAAGATTTGTCCTTTTTTATTTGTTAAAATAGGAGTTATTTGTCCGTTTGCACCAGGATTAGAAGTGCCATCAGCCATAACCGCGTTAAAGGAAGTATTTAATTTCCAAAACATTGTATTAGCAGCGGTAGTAACATATTTAACCTGTCCCTTTCTTATTTCACTACTTTTAAAAGTTACAGTTCCTAAATTTGTATTAGCTGTTACTTGTTTTATATTGGATCCATGACGTAGTGTGAAATGAACAGTGAGAACTTTAGGTTTTTCTCCAATCATAGAGTCTATAACAAAACCATAACGTAATTTTCCGTCAACATAAAGATAATTAGTATGATATGTAAACTCACCGACAACTTCCTGTTCTCTGGAAGCTAAAGAAGAGGCATTTTTTCTATTATGAAGATTTACAGAGTCAGTGCTTAAAGATGTAGCATTTAAAGATAATCCCTCTTCATCATGTAATGAGGATATTTTTATATCAGATTGAGTAATATTTTGATTTGAGGCAAAAACACTAAAATTGACGCTTAATATCAATGTAAGCGATAACATCCACATGAGTATTATTCTTAATTTGTTTTTTTTACGCATAGTTGTCCTCCCGAAAAATATTTAGCTGTCAAATTAGCGCTTTGTTCAACAACGGAGAGCAATTATAGCACGTTTTATGTTTTTTTCAATAGTTTTTTGCGCATTTATAAGATTTGTATAGAGATTATTATGAAAAAACATAATATCACTAGAAAAGTAGTTACAGTAAGAATTGAGTAATTGAACCCAAAAGAGTGTATTTGGAAAGAAAAAAGGTGACGTTGTATATGTTGTTGGTTTTTTAATCTAAATATAAATATAGTATCACTATTTTGAAGTTTTTAGTATAAAATTTTATGAATATATAATAAAATTCATTTATAAACACACTGAATGACAATAAGAATCTTCGGGTTGAAATACAATGTAATTGTCAAAAACGTATGTTCAAATTGAGTATCTATAGTTTTCAGTAAGAAGAGTTCAATAGTAAGTTCAAATATCCATGCAGATAGTAATATCATCAGAAAAAGTGTATAATTACAAGGAAAGAATTCGATGAAAAAATTTATCTATGCAAAAAAGTATTGATGGATTGAGAGGGGATCAGTATGAGGGTTGACAAAACTTGCAAAACTTGTGGATTTGACTCTAATGGTGTGTGTGGTATGTATAGCACATGTAAGGAAGACGAAGAGTGCGATGACTGGGAAGCTTCTTTGGAGTATTATACGGAGATTACGAAAAAAGCACCTTGGTATATTAAGGGACCTTATGATAGATGTAAAATAAGTTATGAAAAATTTCTGGATCTTTTACAACAGGATGAACAGGGAGTCGATGTAGAAATAAATATTTATGATGCGATTGAAAAGGTCTATGAATTAAATTCAGTAGAATTAGCAGGGGTATTAGATGTGTCTATGGGAGTGCTGGGATATGCCAGCACACAAAAAACGATACCAAAGAGAAAAAGACAATTTTCAAGCAGGCTGCATATTCCGGAAAGCTTCTTTGATGAGTTTTTATCTACACAACTGGATGCATTAAAGAAATGTAGAGAAGAATTTCGTGATTGTTATGGGGACGAGCTGATAGAAAAATTTAAGCAAAATGGTTATGCTGCAATGGAAGCAAAGATAGAAAAACAAAATGCAGCCGATAAAATAAGAAATGAAAAGTACAGGGAAGAAAACCAGAACAGATATCAGTATAAGGAGAAGACAAAAATGTACCATGATCTATCTGATGATTACAAATCCAGGGACTATGTGATTGCGATAACCTTAAAAGAAGGCGATTATTATGGAAATATATTCTATGAATACAGCTCTGGAGGATATGGCTTGTCTGTGGACATAATGGAAGATATTTTGCAATTTATTGAAAATCTGGATTGTGAAGAAATCAATGAGTTAAACGAGGAAGGTCTCTTAAATAATAATATAGCCTTGCAAGCAGACATAAATGGCAAAGATATTCATTTTGAACTGAGAAATGATGCAGGGGAAAAGCTGGAAAAGACAATCCCGGAAGATGAATTGCAAAAATACATTGTTGGTTATGAAATGATCCGGTGCGATGGACGTGGAATGAAAAAGGAACGCAGAAAATGTGGTTCCTGCAAAAATTTTACACCGATAGAAGGCTGTGCAAAAGGAAACTGTTCTGTTAGAGGTGATATCATTCAGAGAAGCAGAATTATATGTTCCCATGATTATGTGTTGAAAACAGATAAAGTATTATGTTAAAATCGTCTCGTACTATCAATGGAAAAGATGATTGTATAGATTTACTATAGGAATTAGAATATATAAATTGTAAGGATATATTGTGTGATATTGCACTTTATATGATAAAAACAAGATAAAAACGCAATGCATATTTTTAAGATATGCTAGAGCTGGTAGGTAGCCCAGCCGTCCTATGTAAATAGGGTAAGTAACCTGCCCCTCCGGGTTGTCCATTCTTTGTTCAATTCATTTTAGGAGGGATTTTTATGGACAAAACAAATGGAAAACTGACGGTATATTTTGAAGAACCATTTTGGGTAGGCGTATTCGAGCGTATTGAGGATGGTAAATTATCTGTAGCGAAGGTAATATTTGGTGCAGAACCAAAAGATTACGAAGTGCAGGAATATATTCAACAATACTATTTCAGTTTGAAATTCAGTCCGGCTGTTGAAACTGTTGTAAAGGATATAAAAAGAAATCCGAAACGGATGCATCGAGAAGTAAAAAAGCAGACAATAGGAACAGGTATTGGCACAAAATCGCAGCAAGCATTGAAATTACAGCAGGAACATAACAAACAGGAGCGTAAAGAGAGAAATCGCAAGAAAAAAGAGGCAAAAGAACAGCGAATGTTTGAGTTGAAACAGCAAAAGAAAAGAGAAAAGCATAAGGGGCATTAAAAGCCTCTTGGGCTTTAACTCAAATCGGGATTGACCGAGCGCATTGGGCGAGAGATACTTCTTGTTTGAATGGCAAGAAGATGGAATTGAGAGTTTAGAAAATTGGAATTCAAGGAGCATATAGATGAAATTAGCAGATTTAGCAACAGGTTCTGATTGGATAGTGTGGATTGTCTTTGTAATATTTGCTGCACTTTCTATAACTTTACTTTCTGGACACGGAAGCTGGTTTATTTCTGGATATAATACAGCTACAAAAGAAGAAAAGGAAAAATATGATGAAAAGAAGTTATGCAGAACAATGGGAATTGGAATGTCTATTATAGCAATTCTTGCATTAATTATGGGCGTGCTTGAAAATATTTTGCCTGCATTTTTTGTATATATTGCATTGGGAATTATTTTGATTGATGTCGCGGTAATTATCATTTTGGGAAACACGCTATGCAGAAAGTAATAACTTCCAGTTAGTTGAGATGTTGCAAAATTTGGAATCAGGAGAGAATAAGAATGATTAACAATTTGATGTACATTGAATTAAAAACGGGATATTCTGATGATGGTCCGGCATGGATTGGATATGTCAAAACTTCAAAAAGTAAGAAAACAATCTATTTTAATGACCATGCCTTTCAGAAAAATATCGGTAACTATGCAAATTATATAGATATTGAGAATGGTGATAAATATTGGATTTCCGGACTGAAAAAGGAAGAGAGCAATCGTCATTGGGCAGGACATGGAAAGATTATGGTTGATCGTAGAGCTGTTAATGAATACCTTTCCCTGATTGGTGAAAAGAAATTGCCATTAAATCTGTTTGAAGTAGTTGATATTGAAGATAGATTTCCGGTTAAAAGAGTAAAAGAATTATTGAATGAAAAGAAATAGCAATGCCAGCAGTCTTGCAATATTGAGTTTAGAAAAATTGTGACATTCTCACATATGACCGAGCGCATTGGGCGAGAGATACTTCTTGTTTGAATGTTGGAATGATTATAGGTATTTGTTTTCGGGATGAAAATACCGTTTATTTATTCTAGACATAAGATGTCCGGTTGAAAATTAACGGATTCTCGTTTTATGTCGTGGTAATTTTGGTGCATATTGGTAAGCTGTAAGTGGAAGAGAGGTAGAGACATGGATACAAAAAAGATTGGAGCTTTTTTAAAGCAATGTCGTAAAGAAAAGAATCTTACGCAAGAACAGCTTGCCGAGAAGTTTGGGGTATCTGCAAGAACAGTTTCCAGATGTGAAACAGGAATAAATATGCCAGATCTCAGTGTACTTGTTCAACTTGCTGAGTATTACGATGTTGAGATAAGAGAGCTCCTGGATGGAGAAAGGAGCCAGACTATGAATAAAGAGATGAAAGAAACACTGGACAAAGTTGCGGTGTATGAAGAATGGGTGAAACAAAAAGCATTAAAGGCTGGAAATCTTGCATTTGCATCAATGTTTGTGATTGGTGTGTTAGCGATTATTATTCAGATGCTATTAATGGTGGATACTCGTTTGGTTTTGGGAGAGATAGTAACTGTCTTAGTAGGAGGAATCCTATATGTAGCTATTATGGTGTATAATGGAATATGGGATAAATGCCTGCCAAAAAGTGCTGCTATATGGCGAAATTTTCTCACCAGTGTAATATGTGCAGGAATTTTTACAGTCATCTATGGTATATGTTTATTTAGAATGGGAGCTACAGAAACACAGATAACACGATTGGCATTGGGATTTCTGATAGGTATTACTATTGTGTCATTTATTATTCTTAGGACCTTAGCATTTATTAATCGAAAAAGAAATCAGAATTCACCAAATGTTCAGGAGAGAAAAGAAACTTCCCAATCTAAGACAGAATGGACAAAGATTTATAATGCACAGAATATAGTAGAGACAGAACAGCTCGTAGAAATGTTAAAGCAAAGTGGAATAGAAGCTTTTTCCCAGGAAGCAGGTGCGAATGTTGCAATGCATGGAGCACCTGGATTTGGAATATATGGTGTGGATATATTCGTGAAAACCGATGATGCAAAGAAGGCAGTACAGCTGATCAAGGAGATTAATAACCAAGAGAATGAAGAAATTTTTTGACATTGTCACATATGCGTGCTAATATGATTATAGAAAAAGTGTGCTGCCGATAGACGGTTAGTCCACATACTTAATTGATTGAAAATAACCGTTCAGTTTTGCTGGGGCGGTTATTTTTGTGTCTTGTTATTAACTTTGCCGAATACCTTTGAGTAACGAGGGAGTGAGATATATGGAGCAATTATTGATTGTTGAAGATGATATTGGTTTGAATCAAGGTTTATGCAAAGCACTGAAAGTAGATGATCGGAAGATTATTTCCTGCCAAGACCTGAAAACGGCGAAGGAGCAGCTGCTTTGCGGCGGTGTATCCCTGATCCTGTTGGATATCAATCTACCGGATGGCAGTGGGCTTGAGCTGCTCCGGGAGGTCAAGGAAAACACACCCGGGATTCCTGTTATTCTGCTGACTGCCAATGATACCGATCTGGACATCGTGGACGGACTGGAGAGGGGCGCTGATGATTACATTACCAAGCCCTTTTCTCTTTCGGTTTTGCGGGCAAGGGTGAATACCCAACTGCGAAAGCAAGCGTCAAGCCATAAAAATGCACCGACCCATATTGATCTTTTTCACTTTGACTTTGAGGCTATGACCTTTTATGTGGGAGATTCAAAAGTGGAATTGAGTAAAACAGAGCAAAAATTACTGCGTCTGCTTGTTGAAAATCGTGGTCGAACCATGACCCGTGGAGACCTTGTAGACAGGATCTGGACAGATGGTGCTGAATATGTGGATGAAAATGCTTTGTCTGTTACGATCAAGCGTCTGAGGGATAAGCTTGGGGCACAGAAATACATTAAAACCGTCTATGGAATCGGTTATAGTTGGGTGACAAAAGATGAATAAAAGCGGCATCGCGATCATACTGCTGTGTTTTCTGGCGGCAGCAGCTGTTGTATTATGGGAGCGGAGAAAGGTCATAAAAGCGATGGAAGAAATCGAAAGGATGCTGGACGCCGCCATGACCGGCTCCTTTTCTGAAACAACTTTTGATGAAAGCCAGCTGTCTGCTTTGGAAACAAAGTTTGCACACTATCTTTCTGCCGCAGAAGCATCTTCTCGAAATATGGCACAGGAAAAAGACAAAATCAAATCCTTGATTGCGGACATTTCCCATCAGACGAAAACGCCGATTGCAAACCTGCTGTTATATAGCGAGCTTTTGATGGAGGAAACTCTGTCTGCATCGGCAAAGGAAAATGTGGAGGCACTGTACAAACAATCGGAAAAGCTACGATTTCTGATTGATTCTCTCGTAAAACTTTCCAGACTGGAAAATGGGATCATTTCACTTTCCCCTCAGCAAGCATCACTTCAGCCGCTGCTTGAAAGCGTAGTAGAACAATATACCGCCAAGGCTTCTGAAAAAGGATTGTCTTTGCAAATGCAGGATACCAATGCTTTTGCTGTATTTGACTTCAAATGGACAGCGGAAGCGCTGGCTAATATCGTAGACAACGCCATCAAATATACGGAGCATGGAACAATCACGATTTCTACCGTAAGTTACGAAATGTTTACAAGGATCGATATATCGGATACCGGTTCAGGTATCTCGGAAAACGAGCAGGCAAAGATATTTTCCCGTTTTTATCGTTCAAATGCTGTTCAGGAACAAGAAGGGGTTGGCATCGGCTTATACCTTGCCCGACAGATTATATCCGGTGAGAGCGGTTATATCAAGGTTGCTTCCGTTCCGGGAAAAGGAAGTACGTTTTCCATATTTCTGCCGAAATAATAACAATTCTATCAAAATTGTTAGATTTTATTTTCCGCCGGAAAGAATGTGGAAAGAATCCTATGCGATAATCTGTATGTATCAAAGGATCATTTCCTTTCATACATACAGATTTTTTCATGGAGGTACTCGTTTATGGAGGTTTTACAGGCAAAAGACCTGAAAAAGATTTATGGCTCCGGTAATAACGCAGTTCATGCGTTGGATGGAGTTGATTTAAGTGTGAAGAAGGGAGAGTTTGTTGCAATTGTCGGCACATCCGGATCCGGAAAATCCACGCTGTTGCATATGCTGGGCGGGCTGGATCGTCCTACAAGCGGCACGGTCATGGTGGACGGACAGGATATTTTCTCCCTGAAGGAGGAAGCGCTGACCATCTTCCGCCGCAGGAAAATCGGCTTTGTATTTCAGAGCTACAATCTTGTTCCGGTGCTGAATGTATATGAAAATATCATTCTACCCACTGAACTGGATGGCGGAAAGGTAAACAAGGCTTTTGTGCAGCAGATCGTGCAGACGCTTGGACTGAACGACCGTCTGGATGCGCTGCCCAATCAGCTCTCAGGCGGTCAACAGCAGCGAGTAGCCATTGCCCGTGCGCTGGCAGCGGCACCCGCTATCATTCTGGCAGATGAACCGACCGGCAATCTGGATTCCAAAACCAGTCAGGATGTTTTGAGTCTGCTGAAGGTGAGCAGTCAAAAATTTGCCCAGACCATCGTGATGATCACCCACAACGAAGAGATTGCCCAACTATCTGACCGGATCATCCGCATAGAAGATGGCCGCATTGTCACGGGCCGATAAGGAGGTGACCGTGATGAAGGTAAGAAATCAAAAATGTATTCGAAAGCTCAGCTTAAAATCCCTTTATGCGAACCGTCGCCGCAATCTGATCGCCATTTTTGCCATTGCGCTGACAACGCTGCTATTTACTTCCATGTTCACCATTGTCTTGTCGTTGAACGCCAGTTATGAAACCTACCAGTTTCGGCAGGTAGGCGGCTATGCACACGGCACCTTTAAAGATGTTTCCCCCGAGCAGGCGGAACGTATCGCTGCTCATCCAAAGGTGAAGGCTGCGGGGGCACGGAAGGTGATCGGCATCACTGTGGATGGTGTCTTTTCCAAAACGCCTGCAGAGATCAGCTACATGGATGCCAACTGCACCAAATGGAGCTATGCCACCCCTACTACCGGGCGGATGCCCGAAAGCGGCAAAGAAGTAGCCATGGATACGGCAGCGTTGCAGCTGCTTGGCGTAACGCCGGAGCTGGGCGCCGAGGTCACGGTTTCCTATTCCATCACGGACAAGGATCAAACCGCCTTTACTGTAACAGATACCTTTACGCTGGTGGGCTATTGGGACTATGATGAACTAATGCCTGTTCACTACATCAACATCAGCCGTGATTACGCAGATGACATCGAAGCGCAGGCAGTGAAAACAGGGTTACAGCCTTTCCGCACCGATTTGAATGTCATGCTGGCTTCCGGCACAAACATTCAAGGGCAGATGGAGCAGGTGGATACCGATCTTGGTTACACATGGGACAGCTATACTGATCCCAACAGCGTCCGAATCGGTGTTAACTGGGGATATACCTCATCCCAGCTGGAGTCGCAGCTCGATCCAGAGCTGATGGTCGCCATAGCAGCTTTTCTGCTGCTGGTGATTTTCACCGGGTATCTTATCATCTATAATATTTTCCAGATCTCTGTTGCGGGGGATATCCGGTTTTACGGACTTTTGAAAACCATTGGCACAACGCCCCGGCAGCTCAAACGTATCATTCGCCAGCAGGCACTTCTATTTTGTCTGATCGGCATTCCGGCAGGACTGTTGCTGGGCTACGGCATCGGCGCTGTTCTGGTGCCTGTTGTCTTGCGCTCCACCCAGTTGGATGCAGGCATCACCACCATCAGCACATCACCTGTGATCTTCCTTGGTTCCATGCTGTTTGCCTTGTTGACGGTGCTCTTGTCCTGCTCCAAGCCCGGAAAAATGGCAGCCAAGGTCTCTCCAGTGGAGGCTATCAAATATACGGATGTGATGCAGACTAAGAAAAAACAGCGCAGCACCCGGGGAGCCAAGCTCCATCAGATGGCCTTTGCCAATCTGGGACGAAACAAGAAAAAGACGGTGCTGGTGGTGGTGTCTCTGGCACTGTCGGTGACACTGTTCAATGCGCTGTGTGCCTTTGTGGGAGGCTTCAGCATGGAGAAGTATGTATCCTCCATGACCTGCGCCGATTTTATCGTCAGCACTCCCGACTATTTCCGTTTCAACCCGGCAGATGAATTCATCACGCCAGAACAGATCGAGGAGATCGCAACAAACACAAAGGCCAGTCTTTCCGGCACGGGATATGCTGTGCTAAAAACCGCATACCTGTGGATGACGGAGGATGCTCTGCGGCAAGACTATGCAAGGTACGAAAGTGCCGAGCAGTTGGACAGCCATATGAGCCGCATGGAGCACCGGGGCAATATGGTGCTGGGAGATACCAGAATCGAGGCTCTGGATAACAGTCTGTTTGACAAGCTGCAAGTGTTCGACGGAGATATTTCTCCTATGCTGGAGCCGGACAATAACGCCATTGCCATTGCGGTTTCTTTGGATGATTACGGCAATCTGCCCAATCCTGAATACTACCCCAAGGTGGGAGACACGATCACGGCTACCTATGCGGATGATGTGAAATATATCGACAGCCGCACCGGGGAACTGTGCAACGAAGACACACCGGAGGAGTACCTTCAGGCAAAATTGTATGGGGCCAGAGATGTAGAGTACACGGTCTGCGCCTTGGTAGAACTTCCGAACTCCATGGGTTATCGTTATGGTGGTATTGGATATAACGCAGTTTTGCCTGTGACCACCGCACAGAGGGACAGCGGTGGTGCAGTCGTTCCGATGCTCTACCTGTTCGACACAGCGGACGAAGCTGACGAGGCCGAAGCAGAGCAATATCTGTCAAAGCTCACGGCCGGTGAGTTTTCGCCCTTGATGTATGAAAGCAAAGCCACGGTTCGCTCTGAGTTTGCTCAGTTCCGGCAGATGTTCCTTCTGATCGGTGGTATCCTCTGTGCTATCATTGGGCTGGTGGGACTCTTAAATTTCTTCAACGCCATGATGACCGGTATTCTTTCCCGCCGCCGGGAATTTGCGGTGCTTCAGGCTGTAGGAATGACGCCCCGACAGCTCAAAACCATGCTGATCTACGAGGGGTTGTTTTACGCAATGTCTTCCGTATCGGTGACCTTTGTGCTTTCACTGGCGGTGGGACCTCTTGCGGGGAAAATGCTGGGCAGTATGTTCTGGTTCTTTGAGTATCGGTTCACCGTTCTGCCTGTCCTGCTGACAATTCCGGTATTTCTTCTGCTTGGGTGGCTGATTCCCTGCATGATGTATGATAACGCAGCGAAATGCAGCATTGTAGATCAGTTAAGGGATGCTCAATAATTGTTAAGCCAAAATTAGCCCTCTGTCAATGAAAAGGCTGAGGGCTGGAATTCAAATAATAATCAAAGTGACCATTACACTGGCCAGCGGCAAGAAACAGGTCATTTCCGTTACTGTGCAGAAAACAACGGTAAGAACAACAAAGATCACCGGACTGAAATCAAGCGTGACTGTTGCAAGGAATAAAAAAACTTACGCTGAAACCAGTCATCAGCCAGATTACTTCCCAGGAGAAGGTTACCTACAGTTCTTCAAATAAGAAGATCGCAACGGTAAATTCCAAGGGTGTGATCACCGGAAAGAAAAAGGAACAGCCTATATCACAGTGAAATCTGGAAAGATCCGCAAAAAAGTAAAAGTAGTAGTTAAATGAAAATGATTTAAGCAGGAGCTGCCATTCATGAATACACATGGAATGGCAGCTCCTTTTTTCATTTTTTGCATGTAGTTTTATTTGCAGAAGTAGATTACGATATTAATAGTTGACCAGGGAGAGAAGAATGATTAGATAATATGTTATAGTGATAATGGAATTATGGTAACAAAAAAATTTATAAAAAAGTGCAACCAAACAGAAAAAAATACGTTATATATAATAGACAACATTAATATGGCACACTGCAAATAACCTATCTGCATAAAAACACTAATATACAGGGGAGAAATGTGATATGGAAGATACACATATTATAAATTTATTTTTAGAAAGATCAGAAGATGCAATTCGCCAGGTAGAAGTAAAGTATGAAAAATTTTGCTTTAAGATTGCATGGAATATTTTATATAACACAGAAGACTCAGAAGAATGCGTAAATGATACATGGCTGATAACGTGGAATAAGATTCCGCCCAAAACGCCAACAAAATTATCTGCATTTCTTGGAAAAATAACCAGAAATTTGGCATTGGACAATTTCAGAAAGAAAAATGCTTCAAAAAGAGCAGATACACATATGATGGATATTTGTGGTGAAGTGGAAAAACTGGAAAATACAATAAAGGATTATGTGGAAGAGGATATAAAGAAAAAGGAAATTTTGAATATTTTAAAAAAATTTTTAAGTGATTTAAAAGCAGGGGACAGGGATATTTTTGTCAGGCGATATTGGTATATGGATAATATTAAAGACATTGCAAAAAGACATGGATGCTCTGAGACTAAAATTAAATCCAGTCTTTTTCGAAGCAGAAACAAATTATGGGAAGAGGTGAAAGAAATCATATGAAAAAAGAAAACAATTTTTTGGATTTGATGGGAGAAATAGATGAAAAATTTGTTTATGAAGCTTCCTTGCCATGGGAAAAGCGAAATGTTAATTTGAAATTAAAATTAGCAAAGATTGCAGCAGCAGGAGTTGTAATAGCATTATTGATAGGAGGCTTGGGACATCCGCATGAGATAAAGGCGGCCTGGGAACAGATTACTTCGTGGATTCAAACTGCATTGGGGATTAATGAAAATGTAGAATCATATATAGATAGTGTTGGAAAAACGATTACTAAAAATGGAATTTCTATTACATTAGATGAAATTGCTGCTGATAAGGAGAATTTATGGGTGGCAATATCTGATAATATAAATGATTCAAAAGAAAAAGAGACTATTCTACTAACAGAAGTGGAGATAAATGGAAAAGCGGCACAGTTAGATGGAACATATGCTCTGGAGAAAAAGGAGAACGGAACAGATGGTCAGGTTTGTCATTATAGGTTGGAAGATACAACTATTAAAGATAATACAGCAGATATAAAAATGAAAGTATGGTTATTTGATCCAACAGAAATGGATACTGCAGATACAGAAGATACGGATGACTATATTTTTGAATTTTCATCAAATTGGGAAGAACTGGAGAAGAATACCATAAATGTAAATGTGAATAAAAAAATAAAGATATCTCCAAATCAAAATCTGACGATTTCAAAAATGAGCTTAAACGATTTGGCAAGTACAATTTATGGAAATTTGGATAATAAAGAATATGAAGATTATTATTTAATAGGAACCGACGATAAAGGAAATCAGGGGCTTTATAGAATGACAAATTATGGAGGCACAGAGACTGTGTTTGAAGAAAGCAGAAATAATACAAAATATAAAGGAATTTCTCCAGATGCTAAAACGGTGACATTAGAATTATATGTAAATAAAGAAGAAAAAAACAAAACAACATATAAAAAATATGAAACTGGAATAGAAGATACTTACGGAGAAGGCGAAGGACGTGTTTATGAAAGTGATGAAGATCCTCTGGATTTATATAGCCAAGTGGAAGGAAAAATAGAAATTAAAATCAGATGACAAAAGAATAATTTTATCGAAGAGAGGGATGAGATACCGCAATTGGATATTTTTACTGTAGAGATAAAAAAAACAATAAAATGTTTGGTGGTACATTTAAGATTCGTATAAATAAAAATGGTAAAATTACATTTCCATAAGTAATAAGAGAAGTTGATTAAATCTTTGAAAATCGAAAATACAAAATATAGCAAAAGTGCGATTGACGCCAACAATATCTTGTACTAATATGATTGTTCTATTGTGCCGATTGCGGCGGCAAGATGTATGTCCACCGCACCAACAATGGAAAGCAGGTTTCTCAATATACCTGTTCCAATTATACCAAAGTTCCGTGTGGGACACTATGCCCTACACAACACCGTGTCAATGAGAGTGCTGTCCTGACATTGGTTTCCGACACGCTCCGGGCTATCGCTGAATATTCCCAAAATGACCGGACGGAATTTATTCACACTGTTCAGGAGACGCAGGTTGCTCAACAGAGTGCCGATATATCGAAAAAGCGCAGGCGTCTGGCTGCTGCCCAAAAGAGAGCCGGAGAACTGGAAAAACTGATTTGCAAAATCTATGAGGACAACGCCCTCGGCAAGCTGCCGGATGCACGATATAAGGCGCTTGATGCACAGTATGCCAAAGAGCAGGATGCATTTGAGATTGAAATTGCAGAGCTGGAAAAGGCTGTTATCGGCTATGAGCAGAGCCAGAAATCCGCAGAGAAATTTATAGCCCTAATTGATAAGTATGAGAATTTTGACACTCTGACAAACACCATGCTCAACGAGTTTGTAGAGAAAATCCTTGTCCACGAACGCGCCCGAAAAGGCAGCCAGGACACCACGCAGGAAATTGAAATCTACTTCAATTTTTTAGGGCGCTATAACCCACCATCCTTACAGCCGGTTCCTTTAACCCCGGAGAAACAGGAAGAACTGCAGAAAAAAGAAGAACGCAAGGACAGGCTTCATCAGAATTATTTGAAGCGGAAAGCCAGCGGCGCACAGAAACAGTATGAGGACAAAATCAAGGCGAAGAAAAAAGCGGAAATGGACGATAAGAAAGCCCTGATCCGGGCTGAGGATATGAAAAAAGGTGTTTTTTCTACTATCGGTCAGCTACCAAAAGAAGAACCGCGCAAAGGCAGCATAGCAGCCAGCGCAGGAGCGCGTGGACACCATGTTGCCTCACATGATGGAGACTGCGGGTGTCACGGAAGAACTGAAAGCCCGCGACCCCATGCGCTGGGTGGGGTTGATGAACACGCTGAAGGCGCAGGCGGAGGAAATAATTTTTCAAGAGTTGATTTCTGCATGAGATTTTAGGCATAAGAAAGGCCGGGATTTTGCTGACAAGTGGCAAATCGAGACTATGAAAAAATCTCTGTAAATAGGATTCTTCTATGATAAGAAAGGGTGAG